>JBBQMA010000185.1:0-5884 GCA_038328415.1 Chitinophagales bacterium
TTTACCGAAGAAATTATGCTGTAGATATGACTGATTTCGGTATGCCTGAATCGGTAATGGCATTTTTAGCCAGGCGACCATATGCCAGCTTATACCGTGTGCCGGGTCGAATAAACATCATTGGAGAGCATACAGATTACAACGAGGGTTGGGTGCTGCCGGCAGCATCCAGCCAGCAAATTTGGTTTGCTGTTGAGCCCTCAGGTGTTCCTGAATTGCGTATAACATCCGGCTTATTTGCCGAAACGGTGGCGTTGCCTGTTTCCGATTGTCTCATTCGGCTTGATCATTGGAGCCGTTATTTCGCTGCAGTGTTACATACCGTCGCTGCGCATCATTTGCCTGTCACCGGTCTGGATATTCATTTCAATGGGGACCTTCCTGCAGGTGCAGGACTTTCTTCTTCGTCTGCGATAATGTGTGGCTTGCTCTTTCTCCTTAATGATCAGATGGAGTGGGGGCTGGATAAAATGACCATAGCCGTACTTGCCAGAGAAAGTGAACATCGTACGGGTGTGAAGGGAGGGATTATGGATCAGTTCGCCATACTTCATGCGGAAGAAGGTAAAGCCTTGCTTCTTGATTGTCGTACCCTGGAGGCACGTTCGGTTGTAGTTCCTGATAGCCAATGGCAGTGGTGTCTTTTTGATTCCGGTGTTCCACGCCAACTTGTGGCCACCCCATACAATGATCGAAAGGCTTCCTGTGATCGGGTGGTCAAGCAGGCACAAGCAGCAGGCATGTCCGTCACGGCTCTGCGTGACATGGAGGAGTCGGATTTGGATAATTTGAGCGCTCATCTAGATGTCGCTGACCTTATAAAAGCCGGTTTCATTATTGCAGAAAATAAACGTGTACAAGAGATTGTTTCTTTCCTGGAACAAGGGCTCTGGAATGAGGCGGGTACCCTGCTTTCGCAAAGTCATGCCGGATTGCGGGATGACTATTTGGTGTCTTGTCCGGAATTGGATTTTATCGTTAGCCACCTGGCGGAGTACCCTGAAGTCGCAGGAGCACGGATGATGGGGGCGGGATTTGGGGGATGTGTACTGGCTTTGATGGAGAAGGATGCCTTCAATGATGTATTTTCCAAGCTCAAGCCGGACTATTTAGCGGCTTTTGGACGTCGTCTGGGTGTCTTTCCGGTGGAATTCAGTGCCGGTGCAAGCAAGCTCAGATAGCGGGAATGGCGACCGGTGTTCATGTGATGCAATGGTTGAACCCGATTTTAAATATTGTATTAGTTTTACCAAATTAAATGTGCATTTATGATTCGTCAGTCTACCACCTTGTTCATTCTAGCGGTTTCTATTGTGTCCCTGTTTGCCCAACAGCCCGACTACTGTATTCAGGGACGGTTTTCGCAAATACCTTATTTCGCCGAAAGCGAGATTGTGGCCATGAAAAACGTCACTTATGGTTGGGCGCCTCGTTGGCCTTCTGCCATGATTGATACATTGAAGATGGATATCTATATGCCCGATCCGGCCATTGACCCTTTAGCTGTAAGGCCCTTCGTATTACTGATTCATGGCGGGTCATTTATCAGTGGCCAGAAGGAGGATTTGGAGGCATCCTGTAAAGATTATGCCAGGCGGGGTTATGTAGCAGCCACCATGAGTTATCGGCTTGGCTGGAATTGCAATCCGACCAATTTATTATTCATTTGTGCCACTTGCGGCCCGGAGGTCGACAAATTACGTGTTGCCGCCTATCGGTCTGTGCAGGATGCTCGGGCGGCCTTAAGGTATAGTGCTTTTCATGCTGCTGATTTGGGCATCGATACATCCTCTTTTTTTATCGGAGGTACAAGTGCAGGAAGTGTTGCTGCGGTTCATGCTATTTATCTTGACCAGGAAACGGCCAATACGTTTTGTCCGGGCTGCATTAGCGCAGTCGGTCCACTGGATAGTGCAGTGAATACCCTACAAGCAGACTATACCATTCGCGCGCTCTTGAATAATTGCGGGGCTATATTATTACCAGAGGCCCTGGATAATGCACCGGAAATTCCAGTAATAAGTTTCCATGACGATGGGGACTGTGTTGTTCCTTCTGATTTGGGCTGGGCGTTGGGCTGTTTCAATTGCACCTCATTTTTCCAGGGATATGGGTCCCAGCAGATACATGCCTACGCGGGAAGCAAAGGAACCTGCTCCGAATTAAATCTGAGAATAGGAAGTCTGGGTCACTGTTCGTTTCCTAATGCCACCGTAGTGAACAGGAGTAGCTGTTTTATGAAAAAAATATTTTGCGGATCATGCTCCAGTGGCTTAAATAATAACATCAATGCCATCGAAAGTTGTGATCAACTAGGGGGTCCAGTCTCGACAAATGAAACCGGTGATGCCGGACGGTATATGCGGGTCTATCCCAATCCCTCCAGCGGTTTGTTTTTCCTGGATTTCATCGGCCAATTCGAGACTAACGAGACGGTAATCCAAATCCTCGATGGAACCGGCAGGGCGGTCATGCAATTGAATCGATTGTCGATGCCCTCACAGGAGTTGGACCTGCACCATCTCCCAACAGGGTTTTACCTGATCAGAGCCACCGGAGCAAACTATCAATTTGTCCAAAAAATTCAACTATCCAACTAGCGGATTAGCCTAAGAGATCCGGGTATAAAAGAAATAGACCAGGACAATCAGCACCAGGACAATGATTCCAACGGTGGTAATGAATCGTTTGAAATCGTGTCGATCCTTGAGGGCTATGCGTTGTTTCCGTTTTGACATAGTAATAGTATTTTCAGTTCGGTAAATATACCACTATTCAAACAGGCATTGCAACACCGGGGTGGAACAATTCTTTTTGAAACTTGAATTAGATGTTCCCTCGTTAACGCGCTATTTGGTAAAAATCCACGATTCGTTCATCAACACGGATATCTTGCGGACGGATAGGCTGGCTGAGTGTTATACCTTCGAGCGTCCGACACCGGGATAGGGCCACATACATCTGGCCGTGTTCAAACATTCCCCCGCTCAAATCCAGGACGACTTGGTCAAAAGTTTGTCCCTGGCTTTTGTGAATCGTTACGGCCCAGGCTAATTTGAGCGGTAACTGTTTGAATGTTCCTAAAACCTCTCTGGTCAATGCATCATCTTTCCCGACAGGTGGGCCATAACGCAGTATTTCCCACGATACTGGTTCTAAGCACAGCGAACGGGTGGTGCCGTCCTCTTTAAGGATACTGATTGTGGCCTCTTTTTCATGTAGTGATTCCACCAGACCAATGGTGCCATTTACAAAAGCGCCTTCCGGGTCATTGCGAATGAACATGACCTGAGCGCCAACACGCAACTTAAGTAATTGATCGGTGGGGAACACGTTTTCTGTAAATCGTCCGGTTACTTCAGCCTGGTACGATGATTCCGCCCCGAGTAAAGCAAGCAATTTTTTTTGATTGATCTGATCAACTTTGAAATTTCGGGCAGCGAGGATGAGTTGATAATCCTTTAACTCTTTTATCGGCTGGACACGCATGTTGAGGGCTTCCAACGTGTCTTCATCGGCCTGATTGGTTCGAATCTGATCCAAAAGCCTAAGAAAAAAATGATCCTTCTGTCGGAATACTTCCTGTAGCTCAATCATTTTCCAATGGAAAGGATAGGAAAGTACCTGCGCAGAAAAGAAATAGGGGCTTTCGTAACCCCAAGAAGCGAGGATCTCCGCTTCTTCCCTCCTTACGACCGGGGGCAATTGGAACAGGTCACCAAAAAAGACTACCTGGACGCCGCCAAATGGTTCTGTACTATCCCTGTTGATCCGCAAAAATAGGTCCATCCGATCCAGCAAATCTGCCCGCACCATAGAGATCTCATCTATGATGAGTATGTCCAATTTCTGGTACAACTTCTTGAATCGTCCCTTTTTCACCTCTCCTGGACCAAAAAGGTGTGGCGGAAAACCAAAAAATGAATGGATAGTTTGGCCACCGGCTTGCAATGCAGCTACCCCGGTGGGTGCGGTGATGACTACCTTTTTTTTAGTTGTCTTAGTGAACAATTTAAGAAGAGTAGACTTCCCGGTGCCGGCCTGGCCCGTTATAAACAGATTGTCTCTGGAATGCTCAAGTTGGTCCAGAATTGCATTAAATGCTGGGCTAATCGAAAGGGGTTCAAATGAGGCCATGCAGGATGATTATCGGATTGGCTTCACAAAGTAGGAAACCACGGGGAAGTGGTCACTATAGCCGGAAATATAGTCATCAAAATCAAACGTTCGGAAAGGATACCCTCTATAATGACCCATAGGCTGGATCAGATAAGGTTTGTTGACAATGCCGGATTTTAAATAGTAGAATTGATCCGTATTTTTACTGAGGAGTGATTTGGAAATGACAATTTGATCAAAGAGGCTCCATGCATCCCGATAGGCGAGTGTGCCCAATCCCTTTTTGTAATAGGCATGCCATGGGTTATAAAAATCGCCGGGTTTGGTGGCTTTAACATGTTCTCTGGCGCGCAGAATATTTTTTACACTTTGATTGACTGGGTCATCATTTAAGTCGCCCATCACAATGATGCCGGCATTTGGAGAAATAGTCAGAATACTATCCACCAAGTCACGATTGCGCTGGGCTGCTGCATTTCGTAAAGGCCGGGATGCTTTTTCACCACCGCGCCGAGAAGGCCAGTGATTCACGAGAACATGAACTTCCTGTCCATGGAGCTCGCCATGTACATGGAGTATATCCCTTGTAATGAGTGGCTTGCCATCACTGCCAGCGACATCAAGAAAAACAGACTGGCTCCCAAGGACCTTAAAATATTTGGGTTGATAAAGCAAACCAACATCAATTCCCCTGCGGTCGGGAGAGTCATAATGTACTATATGGTAGTCTCTGTATTTGATGCCTTCCTGCTTAACCAGATCTTCCAGAACGGAGCGATTTTCAATTTCTGAAACGCCCAGGATAGCTGGTCCATCCGGAGTTACATCAATCGCCATATCGCCAATGACTCTCGAAAGGTTAGCTAGTTTATCGAGGTATCGTTCTCCTGTCCATTGTCTTGTTCCGTTGGGGGTAAATTCTTCGTCGTTCACACCCGGCGTGTCTAGCGTGTCGAAGAGATTTTCCAAATTATAAAAGCCAATGGCGACGACCTGGTATTCCTGGGCTGTAGCAAATTGACTCAATAGAAGGATGAGGAGGAGTAATACTGACTTCATGGCGCAAAAGTACGGATACTGATTGGTGCGTTTGTTAAGTGCATGTTTATTCTTTGGGTTAAACTTGGTGCAATGAGCATGAAGAATTACCTTTGAATCCTGAAGCGCTTTATGAAATTCCCTTCTCTTTTTCTCGTCACACTCAGCCTGTTTATGGGTTGGATTTCCATTCAGGCCCAGTCTATAGAAATTAAGGGTCGTGTTCAGGATAGCAAGACTAAATCATCGTTGAATACAGGGATTATAACTGTAGGGGATATGGCAAAAGGTATTAATATGGATGGGACGTTTTCCATTAATATTAATCCTGCTGTGGATACCCAGATAGCTATCGCAGTGCCAGGTTATGAAACACTGAACGCACAAATACCTGAAGTCAGCGGTAAGGTTTGGCAGATGGGTGCCATAGACCTTGTTCGTAAGGAATCGACACCTTCCAGACCTTCCCTTCAGGATATTCCGGTGATAGAATTAACGGAGGCCGATTTTGACGAAGAAGCTACCGGTAATGTATCAGCCCTCTTGCAAGCATCGCGTGATCCCTTTTTAAGAGCTGCGGCTTTCCAGTTTTCAGCAGCACGATTTCGCATACGAGGTTATGAATCCAGATATACCAGCGTCCTATTAAATGGTGTATCGGCTAATGATCCTAGGAACGGCGACGTGTTTTGGAGTGAATGGGCCGGGTTGAACGACGTGATGCGTG
>JBBQMA010000186.1:0-5878 GCA_038328415.1 Chitinophagales bacterium
ACGAATACAATGTACCACCACTGGGGCGCATGTCAGGTGTGATTTGGCTCGCATCGCCCACAATTAAAACATAGGTAATCGCTTCGCTCAGATAATATTGCTTTATATATTCACGAACAACATTCGCATCACCAGAGCCAATTTCTGAGATTGTTACCATTGTGGTGTGAATACCCGTTTGCTGCTTCCAATCGATAAGCGGTTTCAGCGCTTCTGCGTATGCATCCGGAGCGATGATGAGCAGCTTCTCTGGTTCCGAACGGCCCTCCTCACTCGATGAAGATCGATAATTCAAGAAGACGTTACGATATAAACCTTCAAAAGCCGAACCCGGATTCGTAGGTGCCGTTGCTGGCAATTCATTTATGCCCGGGCTACTATCACTATAAATACGAATCGTCATCGATGAATAGATCCGAAGTATTTTCTGCGCCGGATTGTATTGCACAGGCTGCAACCAAATGGCTTGACCTCTTACACTCCGCTGCACAAAGGGTTGCTGCAATTGAGCGAGATCACCCGGAAAAAAAGCATCTTTATTATACCATTTGCCAAATTCATAGGCCACCATTTCAGGGTCTATATTTCTGGTGAAATTGCCTTTTGAAGGTGCAACTAAAATATTCTGCACATCACGATATTCGCTGGCAATTAGTTCAAAGCTCATATTCCCTGTTGAGGGAATTTGCAAGAGTTTGGCGATTTTGGGTACATCCGGTGCTCCCTTTATGAGCAATGGTGTGCCCTCATCGATAAGGGGAATTATGGCCTTACCCTCAGATAAGGTTATTTCCCGATCTGCCCACTCCAGAATATCAACTTTGAGCACTGTCTCATTTATTGAACCAGATAACATCTGTATCCGGGTCCCGGGTGTCTGACCAGTAAGCAGGAAAAAAAAGAGCGAGAAAAGAATACTTAGTGAAATGTGTTTCATAAATGGTCTAGCGATTTATTATAAGTGCTTTTGAAGCACCCTGAGATTCAATAAAATAATTTCCAGCCGGCCACGCAGCTACATCTAGCTGAACATTTGCGTCAGACGGAATCGACCCTTGCCATCGAATTATACCCGAGATATCTAGGATGCGCAGGCCACAAGCAAATAAATTGCCATTTTGGACAGTCAAGTTCGCGTTAACTGGATTGGGATAAAAGAATACTTCCATTAGGGGTTGCGATTTATCCAAACCGACAAAACCCGGCGTGGTCAGATTAAAATAGACATCCTGAAACTGGGTTTCATCTGTTGCATTATAAATCCTAAACCAATACCATCCATCCCCGGGCGCATTTCCCGGCTGGACAATTAGTTTCACATAGGGCTCATCGTCCGGCCCGGACCAATTCATGTATGCCGATGCCGGGACACCAATGTAACACGCCCCAAAATCACATAAATCGACATCCCAACTTTCTGGAATAGAAAAATCCATACGCCGCCAGCGAAGTCGCAGGGAATCATCCGTCTGATTTTCAAAAAAGATATACACTTCAGTCGCCATCTCCAATGCCACTTCGGCATTTACCGTTGCACCTGGTACCGGAAGAAACGGCTGCGCTGAACTCTTGGTTATGAAAACCAAAAAGATACTAATGATATAAAGACGTATCGGCATAGTATAAATCCGATACAAGGTAATTTGTTTTCAGACAAAACCCAAATCTCGAGCCTTAAATGCAGCTATTTTTTGTCGTCCATACCAGCAACTCCTGATGTGGCATCCAGACCGTACCTTCACCATCCGAAGCAAGTCCGGGTTTGATCGGGCTATTTAATAAATCCTGGAAAAGCGACGGATATGGTTTTGCAAGGCGGAGACAAAGTCTATCTCATTCATACTGGCCTTTGGGGTACGGTGGTACGGCTGAGTGGCCCTGATATGGCTATGGTGCGGATACCCGGTGACCCTGATGAGTTTCCTGTTCACTTTGATGATATGACTTTAACTGCACCTGAAAAAAAACCGGATACCAAATCATTAGGATCAAAAAACAGTGTATCAGCCTCAGGTAGTTTCAAGGGTGCTAATGCAGGCTTGTTCATCGCTATATCTGTCGACCCTGGCCTTCATGAAAATCGAAAAGCCTATCTGTTTATTTTGAATGATACAGCACAACCGGTCCAATACGAAGCTCTGTTAGACCTGCCACACATTTCAAACAAAATCAATAAAGGAGAAATGCCTGCACATGCCTGGCAAGAACTTTTTGATATGCCTATGGATGCGCTGAATGATCACCCCGGTTTTCATCTCAAATCATGGACAAGGGATGGATTAAGACAAATAGCGTTTCCTGAATTTCAAATAAAAATCAAGGCCAAATCGGTGATTACCCATCAGGATAACAATGTTTATATGCCGTTCCATGCCTATTTTATTCCTGTACCAACCAGTGTATCTGCAAATGCGGTGATACCCCTTAAAACAAAACATATACCCCAGCCAGGTATGGGATTACATCGGCTATCCAATATTCCGGAACCTGAAGAAAAAGCTGCATTTGAAACCATCCTGGACCTCCACGCAGAAAAATTATTCCCGGACCCGACTAAATACACGGAGTCCGAGATTTTTCAGCGCCAGTTGATGACATTTGATCAGTACATTGAAAAAGCGATACGCATTGGTGTACCTCGAGTCTATGTCATCCACGGCGTAGGGAAAGGCAAATTAAAGGACAATATTCTTGAGCGATGCCAGAGCAATGATTATATTCTCAAAGCAGTGAATGAGTACCATCCTCTGTTTGGATTTGGTGCTACTGAAATATTTTTCGAAGCGCAAACCTGATTGCCTCCGTAAGCGGCTACCACCTACCGGACCAAATGGACAGCCCCTTTGATCACTCTGGACTGGCCATCGGTTAGCAGCAAGGTAGCGTGGTAAACGTAAACGCCGGGATCCATCATTTTGCCTTTAAATGTGCCATCCCACCCAAGTTTTGTGTCGTTGGGCGAAAGATCAACAGCCATAAATAACGCATTGCCCCAACGATCAAACACTTCCAGTGAACTTATTCGATCCAATTGGGCATCACCATAAATCATAAATCGATCATTAAGGCCATCACCGTCCGGACTGAACGCATTTGGAACAAAAAAACGAAAAGGCGCCGTACTGACCGTAATCAAAATTTCATCTGAAGCCTGACAGCCAGCCAGATTCTCAACCAATACGGTCACCACTATTCCCTCGTCTACTACGATCTGCTGCTCAAGGCAATCCGGGCATTGGACACCAAGTGGCGACCAACTTACCTGATTCAAACTACCTGGATTCCCACTTAACACTGCATTCAAGGAAATGGAGCTGCCGGCCACAATGGATATATCAGGCCCAAGTGAAACATTAAAGGAGGCGGCAGGAATAAGCGTCACCGTAGTATCAAAAATACAACCGTCAACATCTTCGACTTTTAAATCATAAGTACCTTCAGCCAGACCGGTAAAGACGGGTGACGTCTGGGCAGATTGGCTATTTAACTGATAAATATAAGGCATAAATCCACCCGAAACCGAATTGACTATTACTGATCCATCAGCACTGGTACAGGTGGGATGCGTAATTCCCAATGCTACAGCAGCAGGTCCATAGTTCCCCAATATCGCAAACGATGTGTCCATGGAGCTACATCCATGAGTTGTATTTGCCACCGAAAGGATATACATCCCAGGTTTGTCCGTATCGAATAACGGAAAAGATCCAATCGGCAAACCATCAAGAGACCATTGATACTGAAATTCATTACTTACCGGTGACTGGGCATCGCCGAGCGAAACGGTAGGCGTCAGACACCCCAAGGTTTGATCTGGCCCGGCGAGCGCCAATGGCAAAGCATGGACCAAAATGGGTATAATCACGGAATCAACAGGGCAGGCAATAGTAGCTGCCGTCCTATAGACGATATGAAATTGATCTTCAACGAATATTCCTGGTTGGATCCATTGGCCTGTCAGCGAATTGATTCCACTTAACAGTATAGGATTTGTTATTTCCTGGACCCATATTCCGCCAGGATCAGCGTTGCTGATGAAGTTGGACAACGAAATAGCCACCGGTTCCCCCATGCACAAATCGACGGTATCCGATAGTTGGCCAGCCTCCGGTTGTTGTTCAAGATGCAGTACGACCTGAGCCGTGTCAAGACAACCTTGAGGCGGAGTTTGGCTTAGTGTATAGACCAGTGTATAATAGCCTGCATCCCGACTTAAGGTCGCAAGATTAGTGCCTATAATCGTGACTGGCGAACTACCGGGTGGGTTTTGGAGGATAGTCCATGTACCGGGTGCAAGTCCGAGACTAAAAGGTGATAAATCAAGACTAGTATTGCTGTTGCAACTTACAGGCAATGCCCCTGGCACTACCAAAGGACATGCACAGGAGATGACTTCGATGGTAAGTGTATCTAATTGAGATGAGCAGGGTGCAGCGGCACTCATTGTATAGGTAAAACGATAATTACCTGCAGGAACACCCGTAAAATCAAGATTTGGCAATAACCCTGATGCACTGGAATTATCGATTTCGGTCCAGGTGCCGGATCCGGATCCCGTTAAAACAAGAGAATCCAGCCAGAGTAAATGGCTGCCATAAGGACCTGGTGCATTACAAATAGTATTCTGTTTGCGCAGGATCAACTGGGGTGCCTCCTGTATGTTGAAATCAATGATTATCGAATCGGGGCAAGGGCTGCCGGGCTGATTATTTAGGGATGCTTTAATACGGTATAAACCAGCATCCGCATTTTGAATAAAGATGGATTGATTCGTTATCGTGGCCGGATTGGAACCTGAAGGTGTATTCACTATTTGCCAGGTAACAGAAAGTCCGGGATCAAGCAGTGATGCCAGATCAAAGGAGATCTGATCATTGCAAGCTGAACCATTGGAAATCGCCGGACAAAGGCAATCTAAAACGGTAATTAAGACTTCATAGTTTTTATTTAAACAAGGATAAATTGCATCGCCTGTGATGTAGCGAAAGATGTATTGACCGGGTGAAACGCCATCAAAGGACAATACGGGCAAATTGCCGATCGCCCCGGAGGACATCATATCAATCCAAACACCACTTTGATCACCATCCATAATGAGCGAATTCAGATCGAGGATAAATGGAAAAGTGGACCCGGGATCAGTATTGCAGACGGTATCAGTTGCCTGCACCTGAGCAAAAGCAGCTGGAAGAATAAAAAGACGCAATAGTGCTGTGTCCACACAAGCACCACCAGGGGAGTTCGACAATTGATACTGAAGAATATATAAACCTGAATCAGCTCCACTGCTGAGCAGCGTATCATTGCCTACGAGCTGAGCCGGATTGGAACCAACGGGTGTATTCAACAATGACCAGGAACCCGCCCCTCCCAGTTGGACATATGAATGAAGGAGCTGAAAAGAATGATCATTACACAATGTATCCGTTTGCAGTAGCGACAAAAGCGGGCAGGCGCATTCTAAAACGGTAATCGTCGATGTATAATTTGATTCAGTACAAGGCAATAAGGCAGACCCTGTTGTGTAAACAAAATTGTATGTACCTGCCTGCACACCACTAAAATCGGTCAATGCCCCCATTGTGGTGGCTCCGGAATTTGATGCGTCATTCCATCCACCAGTAAAATCCCCTGCGGTAACGAGAGTCATCAAATCAAGCGTTACAGGAAATGTCCCACTTTCAAGACTATTACATACTGTATCACCAGACAATATTATGGCAGAAGGCGGCATGGAAATGGAAAACCAATGCGCTGAAGTATCAGGACAACCGGGAGGTGGGGCCTGGTCAAGTTGAAAAATAATTTTGTAGAGGCCCGTATCTTTTTGTGTAACGATCAGGCTATCGTTCAAGATAAATGCCGGATTGCCATTTCC
>JBBQMA010000187.1:0-5873 GCA_038328415.1 Chitinophagales bacterium
ATGACAACAAAGGGAATGGGCCGTTCCAGCGCCTTTGTCCAGTCAATTCTGGCCGGGCAAACTGGGTGAGCGAGCAATAATTTTATCTCCGAAGCAAAAAGGAGGAGGTCACCTGTCTGATGGTAAAATACCTGCTGAATGCCTATTTGGTCGGTGATCACCTGGACACGATTAGACACAAAATCAATGTGACAAAGGATAAATCGACCATTCAAACGGTCGATGGCATCAATCCCTTTTGATAAAATCAATTCGTGGATCAAAGCCGCCGGTGAAGACAAGCTCTGTAAAGATGCGCCCACGAAAGCAGCAATGTCCGGCGCATTATAAATCTCCCCACAAAAAAACAATGCCGAGTGCCCCTCCTTGGCTGACTTTACAAAATCACCACCAAAGAGGTCTGCGCCATTCCTGAAAACAGACGTTCCGTTTAATTGAGTTGGAAATTTTTTGAGCAGCCGCTCCTGCCAAAGAACCAGATTGTCATCCTCTTGCCGGGCTGCTTTGAGATGAATAGCGCCAAAAAAAGTATTCATATCCTTCGCCGTTTTGAAGATCTATTGACTGTTAGCCGTTTAAACATCAAATCTAATCCTATCTGCCTCGTTCAACGCATCACATTAAAGTAGGTATATGCAAGAAGTGAAACATAAGCGTTGTAGATCAACATGATACAAAAACCTAATGATACAATTTTCCTGAAAATTTCATTCGGGTTCCCTGGCCCATACCAGTCTCAATTTCTAAACGCCCGCCAACTGTTTCCATACGCCGACGCATATTGGTCATCCCGTTGCCGCCGCCCAACACAAGGCCCTCTTCCATTCCTTTGCCGTTATCTGCCACCTCTAACAGATAGTCATCCCCGGTATTTTTAAAGGTTATGGATACCAGTTGCGCTTCGCTATATTTTATAGCATTATGGAGAGACTCTTTGAGAACCAAAAACAGGTTGCGGCGCAATTCCGGATTTATTGATTCGTTAGGAAGTTCTTCCGGAAAATGCACCTGATATTTTACAGGTACATCTTCCATATAATTGGACACATATGATCGAATATACGCCAGTAGGCTTTCCAGATTATCCCGTTCCGGATTGCTGGACCAAATAATTTCACCCAATTTAGAAACGACATCACGGGCATTGGCATTGATCTTTTCAATGAGGCTCATCTCACTCGCACCAGACTGCGCGGCTGTTTTTGTTTTTAGCAATTCAGCCAGCCAGGATATTTTTGTTAGTCCCGAACTGATATCATCATGGATATCCTGCGAAATTCGACCCCGAATAATGGCCTTTTCTTTCTGCTTTTCCGTTTCAATTAATTGAGTTTGAGTTTCCTTTAGTTCTTTGAGGGTTTGCCCCAAACGCACATTTTTATCTTCCAGCTCAACATTTGTATCCGCTATCTGACTATTCAGATTGGTCAGTTCAATATTCGACTTTTTCTGGCTTGCATAGTTCCTGTAAATGAGTACCAGCGCCAAAGCAAGAAGGAACATTCCGATGATAAAATAGACTCGCTCATTCCGCTTTTTAAGGACGGCGAGTCGATCTAATTCTATTTGTTTTTCTTTGAGTTCCACTTCGCGCCGGGTGGTCAGTTGTTCGATTTGAATTTTACTTTCTAAAGAGTGTAGAGAGTCGCGAGTTGTGGTAAATAATTTGTGAAACTCAAGGGCCTTAGATGGATTACCACTATTTTCATAGGCTGCAGAGAGGCCTTCTGCAAAACTGGCCAACGGATCGAGATCACCAATCTTTTTTGCCAGGTTTACGGCCAGATTTAAATTGTCTAGTGCATTTTTAAGCAGATAAGCCTTCGACCCTTCTATGATATTTGGGAAGCTATCTTTCCTAGATAGAAAACCATGACTTCTTAGATAACAAAGGCCAATATTACCATAGGCAAATACTATTCCTGATTGATAGCCAAATTCTTTAAAAACGATATTGGTTTCTTGAAAATAGGGCAATGCCTTTTTATAATTATGTTGACGCATATAGCTGGCGGCAAGGTTGTTCAGGTTTCTGGCAACGCCCAATTTGATACCTAGCTTCTTATAAATAGCGATAGCCTTATTAAAATTATCGATGGCTTTTTCAGGTTCATTCTGTTCTTCATAAATATTAGCCAGATTGCCTAGTACTGTTGCCACACCACTTTCATCCTTTGCAATGATGCAATTTTTTAACGCCAACGAGTCATAATAAATAGCATCCTTGTAAGATTTTTGGAGCATATACAGGGTTCCAATATTAGCATACGTATTGGCCTTGCCTATCGTATGATTCAATTTCTCAAAAGACGTCAAGGCCTGAAATTGATAATCCAATGCGGCATCGTAATCCCCAGTTGATTCTGATAGTATGCCTAAGTTACCCAATACATCGGCAATGCCCTTTTCGTCATTTATTTCCTCGTAGACCGATAGAGCCTTTTCAAAATTTTCTTTACCGGGTAGATAGTCTGAAAGCATCAGGAAATTGATAGCTATGTTATTATAAGCTCTTCCCATATTCAACTGGGATCCTATTTCCCTTGCCACATCCAACGCTTTCTGACCAAACTGCAAACCAAGTTTGGGATCATAATCCGCATAGGAAAAAGAAATAACATTTAATCGCTCCGCATTCAGTTTTTTATCACTGGACTTCTCTACTACTTGAATCAGCGAGTCTATAACCGCTAAATTAGACGTCTGGCTTATTGCTATGGCACAAGAGAAAAGTAACCAGCATATCAATAATACGAACCGGGAAATACGACTAGAAGTTCCGAAGGGTAGGGCAATTGGTGTCATATCAAGGAGCGGATTTTCTGCTAAGATAACCGAAATCGGGCAATTTGAATCGCTCTCGGATGTTACATTCTACTCTCCTTGAAAAAAAATTCCCCCTTCAAAGCAACGTTGAAGGGGGAATTGAATAAAAGCCTCGATGATATCCGTCCCTAATATGAAATAATCAAATTGCCGGAATGATTGGTGTTGCCCTTGCTTGTCACTTTATAGAAATACATACCAGCGGGTAGATTGCCGGTTTCGATGGTCGTCGACTGGCCTAAAAACGTCTTTTGGATGACAGCTTCCCCCAGTTGGTTGTATAGTGTCCACAGGTAGGAGTGGCCTTCATTTGCACCTTTTATCTCAATCGTTGAAGAACCGTTGATCGGATTAGGGTAAATAACAACTGCAGATGAGGAGCCATCTAACGATGCATCAATTGCGGAAACACCACACGTTTCCGGATTGATCTTGGCTGTACCTTCAATAGCCGCTGTTTCCAAGGCGCCTACGCCAGTTAGTGCACTGCCATGCATTTCAACGCCAGAGTATAAATTAAGCGCTCCCTGTGAAATGATTGTTCCATAAATGATCGAATAGTCACTAATGGATACGGCTCCATTCACCAACCAGTAAATATTGATTGGTTTGGCTCCGTTGATGAGGATTACGTTGGCATAAGTGCTTGTAGAAAGTGCGCCATTAATTTTAATGACAAATACAGCATCCTGGTTGCCTTCTGCATTCAAGTATAGCTCACCCGTAAATGTTGTCGCTGCATCCAATAGATAGGTGTGGGGGGTGAGGACCAGGCCTGACCCAAACTGTACTGGGAACAACAATTCAATATCCGGTGCCAATCCGTTGGTGTAGTTATAAGCCAACAACAAATCGGCAGCAGCCTGTGCCGTCGAAGCATCGGGAATAGGGTGTACCATGCCTGTTACTAAAAGTTGGTCAAAACCTGTTGTCAAGCCAACATTTGTTCCCACATCTCCATTAATAGACGTGATGCCTGTGTTTGAAACAGGACCGTCACCAGATAAGATACCATAACATCCGGCTTCTCCAAGTGTTGGTGCCTCGGGCCCTTGTAACAGGGGTCTGCCGCAGCCACTGGGGATATACGCCAATACATCATGTACGGTCACCGCTCCGGTAGTGGACAAAGCCCTTCCTTCAAGTGTTGTACCCGAGTTAAGTATAATAGCTGCATTGTTTGCTACAACTGTCCCAACCATGTAGGTGCCGGTAGCCATATCAACTAAGCCTTCTACTTTCCAAAATACATTACATGCCTGAGCACCATTGACCAACTGTACAGATGATTGGGCCGCTGTTGAAAAAGCACCTTCAAGTTGAAAGATAAATACAGCCGAAGGATCATTTTGTGCATCAAGGATCAAATCACCATTCAATGTTGCACCACCAAAAATGGAATAAACACCTGCATTTAGTGTTTGTCCATTACCAAGCAACGGGGCCGGAAAAAACCCAGGAATTGCAGCAAATAACTGACCATAAGCGATCAAAAGGTCAGCAGCACATTGGGCACTGGCGCCATCTTCATCATGCATCACACCGTTTACGTTCCCAAATCCAGTGCTGGAACCATTGTTGGTTCCTACATTGCCCGTAATTTGTGACCAGCCTGTATTGCTTACAGCGCCATTAGAAGAAAATAGTACAAAACCAGCCGCAGTCCCTAAATTGGGTGCCTGGGCAAATTGTATCCCTGGAATAGCCAATATGGCTATCATGATCAGGTACGAAAACAGGCTATTTTTCATCTTGAATTTACTTTAAATGTGAATGAATTTTCACGGTATAAAGGTGCACTGTTATCCCTTGGCTTGTGTTATAGAATTGTCATCTATAGTTGCACTATTCTCACACAAATTAGAATTAAATACGTAGTAAACCTTGAAAATAGCGCAATTATTACAGCCGCGAAGCGTCAAGACAAGCGCAGTCACCACGGAGAATCGTCTTGGAAACGCAATGGACATTTTATTTAGCTATTGCTTTTAGGCGTCTTTCGACAAACCAACACCGATCCTTTTAACGCAAAAGGTAAAGGTAAAACCTAAGACTTAGGTAAAAAATAAACTCATGGCCCAGTCAAGCAGGCTCATAAACGTTCTACCTCAAAAGAAGTATTTCTCCCGAAAGAAATCGGTCACGTCCATAGGAAACAAAAGAGATGGTATAGGTATATACGCCAGGGTCTAACAACTGAGCATTTGATGTTCCATCCCAACCAATTTCTTTGTTTTCGGATTGAAAAATCAAACCGCCCCAGCGATCGTAAATTTGCATTTTAAAGGATTCAATCCTGCATGTCGAACCCAATAATTTAAATTGATCATTAATGCCGTCAAAATTCGGAGAAAAACCATTTGGGACATAATAATTACAGACATAATCCAAGTGAATAGGATATGACCAGATGCAACCCAGGGTATCTGTTAATGTCAGTACATAATCTGATAATCCTTCATTACCATCCAAGGCCGGATTGGGACAATTGGCACAACTCAGTCCTGTCGAAGGCGACCAACTTATCGTGTACAAACCAGAAATCGATTGATTAAATGGAAAGGTCGAATTGCTTTCGACGGTGATATCCAGAGGTATAATGACCCCTGGTTGTGGACCCGCGATTAATGTTGTAAATAATACTGAATCGCAACCTTCGCTATTTGTTTCCGTAATTACATACACATCGCTCAGCCCAAAAGACTGCCCACTAATTACTACGACTTCATCGGCACAAATGGCTCGCTCCAAATAGGTCGAGTCCGCCTTGAAAAGCAGGTCAATCGTCAACAGCGAATCACAGCCATTCAAGCCTGTAAGCATATCTGTGTATTGTCCCGATGTCGATACTGACTGGCCGTTACTTAAAGAAAAGATTTCGCCCCTGCACAATTCAATGGACGTTGCACCCTGGGGCGTAGGCAAATAACTTAGTGTTATTGTAATAATGGAATCGCAGCCGTTAAAAGCCACCAACGTATCTGAATAAATGCCCGCCATTGATATTTTGACACCGGTACTTAAGGTAATGTTTTCACCGGGACACA
>JBBQMA010000188.1:0-5863 GCA_038328415.1 Chitinophagales bacterium
TAAGTTTTTCGCAGACGACCAATTGCAGGAATGGGCTGCCACGTTTGGAGCCGAAGCGGGAGATATTCTTTTAGTGCTCAGCGGCGAAACAGAAAAGACACGCAAACAACTCGGGGATCTGAGGCTCGAATTGGGGCGTAGGCTTGGCCTGATGACACCGGGTGTCTACAAGCCACTTTGGGTGCTGGACTTTCCCCTTCTTGAATGGGATGACGACGCACAACGGTTTTTTGCCATGCACCATCCTTTCACGTCTCCGAAACCCGAGGACTTGCATAAAATGGCCAGCAATGACCGCCAAACTCTTAAAGACTTGCGCGCTGACGCCTATGATCTGGTCATTAACGGTTCAGAAATAGGTGGCGGATCCATTCGGATACATGATCGGGAACTGCAATCCAAAAATTTCTCCTTATTAGGTTTTACACCTGAGCAGGCAGAGGCGCAATTTGGCTTTTTATTAGGTGCATTTGAATACGGCGCCCCACCTCATGGGGGGATTGCCTTCGGCCTCGACAGGCTGTGTGCCGTAATGAATGGTCAAAGCAGCATAAGAGATTTTATCGCTTTCCCCAAAAACAATATGGGCAGGGATATGATGATTGACGCACCCTCATCTATTGAAAATGAACAGCTCAACGAACTAGGTTTGAAAGTACAAGCTCAAAAGGAATGACGTTCATCTCCAGGTTAGCCTGTAATGAAATGACCTGAGTTTTCATTTAGGTTTCTGTAGTATTTGAGCACTCGTTCGGACATTTCGCGGTATCTTGCAGGCTTGACCTTACCCGATATGGATACACCGCGTAAAGGCCGCCCCGATCGCAAGCCGTTGCGAAGCAAGAGTGGTGAAAGTTCTTCGTTTAAACTTCCGAAAGCAAGCAACCCGGATGCATTAACATGGCCCATGCGGCTGAATAAATATATCGCAGCGTCAGGCATCTGTGCCCGCCGCGCAGCCGGTGATCTTGTAAAATTAGGCAAGGTTAAAGTGAATGGTGTGGTAGAACCTAATCCGGCCGTTTTAGTCAGCCAAACCG
Organism: Chitinophagales bacterium; assembly: GCA_038328415.1. Taxonomy (GTDB): domain Bacteria; phylum Bacteroidota; class Bacteroidia; order Chitinophagales; family Saprospiraceae; genus JAGNXB01. Next base: position 1,041 of record JBBQMA010000188.1, read on the forward strand.
ATTTGGTTGAATATGAAGGTAAAATTGTCCGACCCACCGAAAAATTTGTCTATATCCTACTTAATAAACCAAAAAATTACCTCTGCACTTCCTCTGACGACAGGGGCCGGCATTCGGTCCTTGAATTGATTCGGGAGGCGGGCAAAGAACGGCTTTATTCCGTTGGCCGGCTCGACCGAAATACCACTGGGCTGCTCATCCTCACGAATGATGGCGACCTGACCCAGCGGCTTGCGCATCCAAAAAATCAGGTCAGCAAAACCTATTTGATTGAGCTGGAAAAGAATGTGGCAGAAAAGGATATGCAACGGATTAGCGATGGTCTGGAATTGGAAGATGGCAAAGCCGAGGTCGACGGCGTGGCCTGGCTCGATCCCGAGAAACGTAACCAGGTTTGGATTGAGCTCCATTCAGGCAAAAACCGGATAGTCCGCCGGATATTCGAAACGCTGGGATATGAGGTTATCCGTTTGGACCGTATCGGATATGCCGGTCTTACAAAAAAAGATCTTCCGCGAGGTCGCTACCGCCATCTCACGGACAGAGAAGTGATCATGCTTCGGCACTTCACCGGACGCAGTAAAGGGCTGGATATGGGAGAGCAAAAAAAAGAGGGCGGCCCAAACTAATTTGAAGGTCCGTGCATTTACATGCTAATTCCACCTATGAGCAAGAAAGTGAGTTCGTCAGCATCTGATCCGGCGTGGCTGGAGGTCATCGGTGCACGAGAACATAACCTGGACAATATTGATGTTCGTATTCCGCGCAACAGTCTGGTGGTCATCACCGGATTGAGTGGTAGTGGAAAATCAAGCCTTGCATTCGATACAATCTATGCAGAAGGCCAGCGCAGGTATATGGAAACATTTTCCAGCTATGCCCGGCAATTTATCGGACATATGGAGCGGCCTGATGTAGAACACATTAGTGGTTTGAGTCCGGTAATTGCTATCGAGCAAAAGACCACCTCTCGAAACCCCCGTTCTACGGTGGGAACAGTGACAGAGATTTATGATTTTTTTCGATTGCTCTATGCCCGTATTGGCGAAGCGCACTCTTATCTGACCGGGAAAAAGATGGTTCGCTATAGTGAGGACCAGATCATTGAACATCTTCAGGAAGATTATTCAGGAAAAAAAATTATCATTCTGGCGCCCTTGGTGAGAGGAAGAAAGGGGCATTATCGCGAATTATTTGAGCACACACGCAAACAAGGATTTACTAAGGTCAGAGTAGATGAAGTAATCCTCGATTTGACCCCAGGACTACAGGTGGACCGCTACAAAACGCACGATATTGAAGTCGTCATTGATCGTATCATTCCGGGACCAGACAGACTCGACCGGTTGCGTCAGTCTGTTCGTCAAGCGCTTCGTTTGGGAAATGGATTGTTATTTATTGAGCTCAACAACAAAATCATCCCTTTTTCCAAAGACCTGATGGATCCGGAATCGGGTGTTTCTTACGAGGAACCATCACCAAATACCTTTTCATTCAATTCGCCTTACGGAGCTTGTCCGCGATGTACCGGACTGGGCCAGATCTATGAAGTAGATATGGCAAAAGTGATCCCGGACAAAACTAAAAGTATTAACGATGTGGGCATTGTGCCGCTCGGTGAGGTACGCGAGAACAGCACATTTACCCAACTCCGCGCCATAGCAAAGCGTTTTAAATTTGGTTTTGCCACACCGATAATCGAAATCCCGAAGGAAGCACTTCAACTCATCCTCTATGGTGGGTCGGAAAGTCCGGCCGTCGTCTTTGGAAGTACCAAACATGATTTTACCTATGACCTTGGCAAAGAAGGCCTGGTGAATATGATCCAGCGCTGGTATGTGGAAACCAGTTCTGAAACGATTCGTAAATGGGCAGAAGATTTTCTGACACTAACCATTTGTCCGGATTGTGGCGGAAGTCGGTTGCGCATCGAGGCCAGGCATTTTTTCGTTGACGGAAAACCCATTGCGGCATTGACCCAAATGGATATTAATGTCCTGCTGGAATGGATGACCGGACTGGAAAAACGATTGACTCCACGTCAAGTGCAAATAGGCCAGGAGGTCATTAAAGAGATTAGATTACGGCTGGCCTTTCTGAGCAAGGTAGGTCTGGATTATATCCACATGGACCGTCCGGCGCGATCATTAAGCGGTGGCGAATCGCAGCGCATACGGCTTGCTACCCAGATAGGGTCTAAGCTAACCGGGATCACCTATATCCTCGATGAGCCCAGCATAGGATTACATCAAAGGGATAACCAACGACTGATAGAAGCATTAAAAGAACTTACTGCCATTGGCAATACCGTCATTGTTGTAGAGCACGATAAAGACATCATGTTAGCTTCCGATTACATCCTGGACCTTGGCCCGGGAGCAGGAAAGTATGGAGGTCGGGTAGTGGGCAAAGGTAAACCCGCAGAGTTCCTGAAGGAATCAACCACCACGGCGGCCTATCTGAATGGCAAACTTAAAATTCCTTTACCACTACAACGTCGTCCGGGTACGGGTAAATTTTTGGAATTAATCAGCGCTTCAGGTAATAACTTGGCCAATGTATCTATCAGCATCCCATTGGGAACGCTCACATTAGTTACAGGCGTATCAGGCAGTGGGAAATCTACACTGATAAATGAAACGCTTTATCCTATCCTCCGCAAACACTTTTATCGCAGTATTCAGGAACCGCTGCCTTATAAGCGGATTAAAGGACTGGGGCATCTGGACAAGGTCATCGAGATGGATCAATCGCCGATTGGCCGAACGCCACGTTCTAATCCGGCCACCTACACGAATGTGTTCAATGATATCCGAAAGCTGTTTTCTGATGTTCCGGAGGCAAAAATCAGGGGCTATAAACCAGGTCGTTTCAGTTTTAATGTCAAAGGCGGACGATGTGAGATTTGTGAAGGTGCCGGACGCAGGGTAATTGAAATGAATTTCCTGCCTGATGTTTTGGTCGATTGCGAACAATGCATGGGCCGAAGATATAATCGCGAAACACTAGAAATTCTATATAAGGGGAAATCCATCTCCGGTGTTTTGGATATGAGCGTTTCTGAAGCAGTTTCATTTTTTGAGAATATCCCGGCCATTTGGCGCAAAGTCAGGACGCTCGAGGAGGTTGGCTTAGGCTACATTACCCTGGGTCAACAGGCAACAACACTTTCAGGAGGTGAGGCCCAGCGCGTCAAGCTGGCGGAAGAACTCAGTAAAAGAGATACCGGGCAAACATTTTACATTCTGGATGAACCAACCACCGGGTTACATTTTGAGGATATTCAACATCTTATGCACGTTTTAAATCAGCTTGTGGACAAGGGCAACACCGTATTGGTCATTGAACATAATCTGGATGTAATTAAATGTGCGGATTGGATCATTGATTTGGGACCTGAAGGTGGAAAAGGTGGCGGACAAATACTTTTTCAAGGGACACCTGAGGCGCTGATTCGGGAAAAACGAAGCTTCACTGGCCAATTTTTGAAAGGAGAAATGAATAAGAAATGAATAATCCTGCTATCTTTAGCTGCCTACAAAGAGCATAGAATCTGTTATGGTGTGGTTACGTTCAATTCGCAAACAGGTTAATAATGTAATGTCGGCGCATCTCCGGCAACGGGTCCATTCTATTGACTACTTTAAAAAACACCCACAGGAAGTCCAGGCCCGATGGTGGCAGACACTCATTGAAAATGGTCAGTGGACAAAATATGGCAAGCAACACCATTTTGGGGAGATCAGAAACTACAAAGAGTTTGCTGAACGTATTCCTGTGGTTCATTATGAAGATATCAAGCCGTATATCCAACGTTGCATCTGTGGCGAACGGGATGTTCTCTGGCCCGGCCTGACCCAATGGTTTGCAAAATCATCCGGAACTACAAGCGATAAATCCAAATTTATCCCTGTGACCAGGGACAATCTGTATTCCTGCCATATTAAAGGAAGTTGGGATGCATTGTCCCTTTATTACACGCATAATCCTGACGCGCAGCTTTTTGCATATAAAAGCCTGATTATGGGTGGCAGCCTGAATCGCTTCCAGGAGTTCCCATCTTCCCGCTACGGGGACATTTCAGCGATAATGATTGATCACATGCCTTTTATCGGCAAGCCTTTTTTTACACCAGATTTCAAGATTGCCCTTATGGCTGATTGGGAGCAAAAGATTGAACGCATGGCCCAAATCACGCTCAAGGAAAAGGATTTGGTGATGATCGGTGGTGTACCCACATGGACCGTGCTGTTATTACGACGGATTTTAGAGTTGTCCGGCGCTCGCAATATGAGCGAAATCTGGCCAAGCTTACAAGTGTACATCCATGGGGGAGTCAGTTTTACGCCTTATAAGGAAGTATTTGCAGGTTTTTTCCCTCAAGGGATCGACTATCTCGAAGTCTATAATGCGACTGAAGGGTACTTTGGTGCGCAGGAAGATTTAAACCAAGCCGATCTACTGTTACTCCTTGACAATGGGATTTTTTACGAATTTTTACCTATGGAGGAATGGGACAAAGCCAACCCAACCACTATACCACTGGAATCAGTAATAGCAGGTCACCACTATGCTCCTGTTATTTCTACCAACGCCGGTCTATGGCGATACGTGCCCGGAGACACCATTCAATTCTCATCAACGAGCCCATACCGTTTTCGCATTACCGGCAGGACTAAACAATTTATCAATGCATTCGGGGAAGAAGTCATGGTGGCAAATACTGATGAAGCATTAGCCATGACGTGCCGGGAAGGGGACGTTATTGTTGCGGAATATACTGTTGCACCCTGCTATTTTGAAGCTTTGGGTAAAGCAGGTCA
>JBBQMA010000189.1:0-5855 GCA_038328415.1 Chitinophagales bacterium
CTGCAAACAAGTGCCTTCGTTTCATACCGGCCCGGTGTTATTTGGCGGCACCGGGTAGCTGCCAGTTTTCGTTCTGTAAGTGTGGATAGTATTATTGTCAATAGTCTCAATACTAACTATTTCGCCCAACCAAAAACAAGCATTCGATTTCTAAGCATCAACTGGCAGTCTGTGATGGACAAACTTGTGGATCGTCCGTATCCGTTTCGCGGATATGCCCTTCAATGGGAGATGGTCAAAGAAGGTTTCGGAGTGTGGACAAACCGCGACCGCTGGTGGGCTGGGGTCGGCGGGCAGTTTTATTTGCCTACCGGACGCCAGCAGGGATTCGAATGTATTGTAAGGGCGCGGGGGCATCTGCTTCGACGCAATATGGGTTTTTATGAGTATTCTGCCATGGGTTATGGAAACGATGTCCTTCGGGGATACGAAAACTATACACTTGACGGTTTAGATTTTGCCTACGTCAAAATGGGGTGGCGCACCAATCTATTTTCATACGAAGTGCCTATTCCCCTGCCCAATTGGCCTGTCCTCAATAACGTGCGATGTATGCCTTTTCAGATCTATGGTAGTGTTTACTCAGACCACGGATTCGTGAATGATCCATTTTATGGCGAAGGCAATCGCCTCCGAAATCGGTTGTTGTCATCCGTTGGTGTTGGACTGGATTTCAGATTTTATTTTGACAAGATCCTATATGTCATGTGGTCATTCAACCAGCTTGGCGAGAATGGTCTATTTTTACAGACCAAGATCAGTTTCCGATGACGGTTGCACTCTATAACCAGGCTTTCAAACCAGAAGATGCCAACTGCTTTCGCAGTCTGGCCGGCTACCTGGTCGATTATGGCGCTTCAGCCATCATCTTTGAGGAATTGGCCAACGCCGCGAGGGAACTTGTCCCCGAGATGGCTGCTTATCCTACATTTGCAAACCATGCTGATCTTGTTCGCCTTCGTCCCGATGGCTTCATCAGCCTTGGGGGGGATGGTACGTTTTTGAATGCGCTAACCTATGTTAAAGATAGTGGTATACCACTTATTGGTATTAATCTGGGGCGTCTGGGATTTTTGGCAAGCATTGAAACCAGGCGTTTAGGTATGGCCATAGAGGCTTTTGTAAACAATCGATATGACATAGAGGAGCGATCCCTGTTAATGGTTGACGCCAGTCCCGGACTGTTTGAGGATTGTCCCTGGGCTATTAACGACTTTACGTTATTAAAGCGGGACACCTCTTCGATGATCACTGTTGATGCATTTATTAATGGCGAGTTTCTAAACACCTATTGGGCAGACGGGCTCATTGTCAGCACGCCTACCGGCAGTACGGGATACTCCCTGAGTTGCGGAGGTCCGGTCATCTTTCCCAAATCGGGTAATTTTGTTTTGACACCTGTAGCCCCACATAATTTGGGGGTGCGGCCTGTCGTGATACCGGATGATGCCATTATGTCCTTTGAAGTTCGCGGCCGGTCCGATAGTTTTCTGGTGACGCTGGATTCCCGATTCAGCACCATTACACCTGCTCACCAGATTGCCATTCGCAAGGCGCCTTTTCCGCTCCGCATCGTCCAGTTACACGGGTCTTCCTTCATGGCCACCTTGCGTGAAAAATTGGCTTGGGGACGGGATATTCGCAATTATTGAACCAGGATTATCATGATGAACGTTCATTTGCAAATTGGTCAATCAACATATACCGCTGACCTTTCCCAACCCACAGACCTATCTTTACCCTTAGTATCCGATGCTACAGGCCCCAACTGTTTTTATGCACCGGTATTTCGCACCGATCCTGTTAAAGCTGGAGATTTCATCGGGGACACCCAACTAGGCGGAGCAGTTAATTTTAAGAATGTTTTTCTTAATCCGCATGGCAATGGTACCCATACCGAATGTGTGGGGCATATCGCCAGGGAGCCTTACATGATTACGGATTGCCTCCGTCGCTTCCATTTTACTGCGCGTTTAGTCAGCATCTACCCTCGGCGAATGGAAGAAGGTGACCGGGTGATCACCAAGCAACAATTGGAGGAGCTGGTCATACCAGGTGAAACGGAAGCGCTGATTATTCGTACGGAGCCCAATGCACTGGACAAGCGCATCCGAAACTGGTCGGGAAGCAATCCACCCTATTTGTCTCAAGAAGCTGCCCGATTCCTGGCTGATGCGGGTGTGGTCCATTTACTCCTGGATCTGCCCTCCGTCGATCGAGAAGAAGACGGCGGTGCTCTTGCGGCACATAAAGCCTTCTGGCGTTATCCCGGCGCGGTGCGATCGGAAGCAACCATTACCGAAATGGTATTTGTACCGGATAATATTCAAGATGGTTTATATTTTCTGAACATTCAGATCGTATCTTTTGTATTGGATGTAAGTCCTAGTAAGCCGGTACTTTATCCTTTGCAGTTATGTCCTTGAGATCAGCATCCTTGCATGCCATCCGTATTCATGCTTTGCGGTCCGATGCCAATCGGGCGGTGATCCATTATTTTGAAAAATATGAAGCCGGCATTCGCACCCTCGATCCGGATGATTACCTGGAAATCCTGCTGATTTATTTGGATGCCTTGTTTGCATGTGGTGAATATGCAACTTTTCTGGATCGGGTAGAGAAAGCTTTGTTGTTGTCTATTGACAGCCGGTTGCAAACGGTCAATGGGGAGGACGTCTTCCCCCATTTGTTGTTTCGAAAAGCTGCCGGACAATACAATTTAGGTCAGCTTACAGCATGTATCCATGTATTGGGCCAACTGATCGGTATTGCGCCAAATCACACCTTGGCAAAGCGGTTTTTAGTAAGAGGCATCAGCGCTTCCATGCAGCCAACCCGGCAACAATTCCGTGCGCTTTCCATTGCCTTGTTTTTGTCAAGCGTGCTGATAATTGCTACTGAAATATTATGGGTACACCCATTCAGTCCGGAATGGATAACGTTGATAGAAACGGTACGGAACATCGTATTTTCCCTGGGCCTCGCTGTACTGGCTGGTGGTGAAGTGTATATCTGGGCGAGAGCCCAACGTGCAGTTGGTCATGTTTACCAATCAGCAATTGTGCGCAAACAGCGTGAACGTCAATCAGCAGTAGTGTGGCCCTGATCCTGCATATCGAAACGGCTACCTCGGTTTGTTCTGTCGCTCTGAGCCGTGGCAACACACTGCTTGGGATACGTGAAACCAGCGAAGGACTTGTACATGGTGAGCGACTGGCTGTATATATTCAAGCGTTGCTGGATGAAACCGGCGTTAAGCCTTCAGATCTCGATGCCATAAGTGTAAGCATCGGACCAGGATCCTATACCGGCCTTCGGGTGGGACTTTCCACCGCGAAGGGCATGTCGTTTGGATTGAACATTCCGATTATCACCTTGTCCACATTGGAGATTTTAGCCAGGGCAAGTTGTTTGGAAAGTGATGCGCATTGGCATCTTGCAGTGATTGACGCCAGACGGAATGAAGTGTATGCCCTTGTTACAGGGCCTGATGGTGCCATTCATCGTGGACCGGAGCCCTTAGTGCTGGACGAGGATGATATGCAAAAGTGGTTGCCGGACCTCCAGGCCTCCATTGTGGTCAGCGGAGACGGGGCCCCGAAGGTAGTTGAGCACTGGGGTGCGTTTGGCGTTGTCGATGGTGGGCTAAGGTGCTCCGCCCGATATATGACCGATATGGCGATGGCAAATTGGGAAGCGGCCCGATTTGCCGATCTGGTCTTCGTAGAACCGGAATATCTTAAGCCTGCGAATATCACTACCCCATTGCAGCGGCCGCTCCTCTGATCCTGATCGCAAAATTTGGCACGGTCTTTTGTATAGAGAAGAAGCAGCAGTTCTCCTCCCGCTGTGCATCCCAAACCCCCTCCTCAACCGATTTGAATCTGTTCGAAAGGACAGATAGTATTTTATTTGATGTATTTTTTCTTGATTTGTTAAGGATCAATATCTTTACATCTTATAGATTTTTTTAATGTATGTTTCTGTATGAAGCGTGAAACGTAGATCCGAAAGGCTTTTCAGACGGATTTTGCAGACAAGTTTTATATGGAGCGTTCAAATTGGTACGGAATTCGTTATTGATAACTGGTCAGGGAAACGACCTAAAGAACAAATACCCATGAGAAAACAGAAGAATGAAACAATCATTCTGAAGAAAGGGAAGAGCGACATACAGCTAGATTACGCAGAACTCCGGAAGGCGGTTCTGGTATTGCGCGCAGTGAATCACAAACTGCGTCAGAATGTAATCGACCTTTTGGAGGATAGTGAAAGCCTTACGGTAACAGACATCTACATTAAGCTTCGGCTAGAGCAATCAGTGGCCTCCCAGCACCTGGCTATTCTCCGCAGAGCGGGTGTTGTGATCACCCAACGGAGAGGAAAATTCATCAATTATATGATCGATCGCGAGAGATTGTCACAAATTTCTCGTCTCGTTGAAGAATTAGCTTCCTAATTTTTAACATTTTTTTCACAGAAAAAAACCTGTTTGGAGAAATGCTTCAAACAGGCTAATGTGATGAAATATAGGTGGATATATACTATAGGTTAGTTTTATATAGCTATTGTACTAACCTCCGGAAAATGCTGTGAGTCAATGGATTCACAGCATTTTTTATTGTAACCTATTGGGAGAAAAAGATAAAAAGTCGATATTTGCATCAGGTAAACACACAGGCTAAGTACAACGCACACACATGAACAAAATAAGGGTTGGGATCGACAACGAAAAGTTGAACGTCTCCTCAGAACTAATGCGCGCTCTCGCACATCCACTTCGATTGAAGATTATCGACTTCATTGATAAGAATCCATCGATAAATGTCAACAAAATATACAACAATCTGAGGCTTGAGCAGTCCATCACCTCACAGCACCTGAGGATCCTTAGAGATTCAGGTTTGGTAGAAGCTGAGCGCGATGGCAAGTTTGTCTTTTATGGGCTCAACTACCCCCTCATCCAAAAGGCAGTGAAAGCCATTGGACGCTATAATGATGCGCTGAAGAAAAAGTAAATATCCTGTCACATTTTGTGCTATTCAGGATAATAAAATTAAAGATAACAGCAAGTCTTCCTGATTGAATCAGGCTTCTTCCCGATGTTCGGTATGGGGTTGTTCTTCCTGCTTTTGACTTTGCGCTGTCTTCGTTGGGTGGCCATCCTGAAGGAAAAAGTTTCTATAGAACAGTAAAAGCAGGATTACGCCTGTAGTAATAGAGGCATCGGCGATGTTAAAAACGGGACGGAAAAAGAGGAAGTGATCTCCGCCTACCCAAGGCATCCACTGGGGCCAGGAACTTTCGATGATCGGAAAATAAAGCATATCCACCACCTTGCCGTGGAGAAATCCGGCGTATCCACCTTCCGGCGGGAACATACTAGCTACCCCGCCGTGATAATGCGATGCGGAAAACAGCATACCATAAAATGCACTGTCGATGATATTGCCCAGCGCGCCGGCAAAAATCAACGCAAAACAAGTGAGCAGACCTTTCCCTGCGCCTGCAGCGAGCAACTGCCTGATAAGGTAGATCAGAAAAATAATGGCGCCAATCCGAAAAAGGGAGAGGATCAGCTTGCCGTAGGTGGCCGGTATCTTCCATCCAAAGGCCATACCCTCATTTTCTACAAAATGTATAATGGCCCACCTAATCCCTAATAAAGGAAATTCCTCGCCAATCTGCATCGTTGTCTTGACCCAGATCTTAACAGCTTGATCAATGATCAACACCAGCATAATAATCAGTATCAGGTAGGTACTTCGGTTCAAATCTGGTCGCTTTAATTGAGTGCAATATTAGCACATTTTTCACCGCTAACGGTTCAAATCAGCGTAGCGCTTCAAAACCGG
>JBBQMA010000190.1:0-5851 GCA_038328415.1 Chitinophagales bacterium
GTATTGGCTACGCTGAACAACCTTTTAAATAACTAACCTCAGATCAACCATCCGTGCAGGATTCAACCAAAACACCGCTTCGAATAGGATTAATGGGGTACGGAAAGATGGGTAAAGCTGTCGAATCCATTGCTATTGTCCAAGGTGACCGGATAATATGGTGTGCAGACAGCGCCTCTTCAACTAAATTAAACAATAAGGCTTTCGAACAGGTTGATGTGGTGATCGAGTTCAGCCAACCCGATGCTGCCTTAAACAATATTCTGCGTGCTTTAAATGCAGGAGTTAGCGTAGTATCCGGAACAACGGGCTGGATAGAATCAATGCCACAAGCAACCGAAGCTGCTTTAAAGAATGATGTGGCATTTCTTTATGCGAGTAATTTTAGCGTTGGAGTGAATCTGTTTTTTGCGTTGAACAGCTATGCAAGTAAGCTGATGGCAGGCATTAATGCTTTTTCTCCTAATATATCAGAAATACACCATATCCAGAAAAAGGATAAACCTAGCGGAACAGCTATCACATTAGCCGAAAATATAATTGATCATTCTGAAGGTCGGTGGACTTCGTGGCAGTTAGAACCATCTGAACCTAATAGTAAGTCGATTCCAATTACCTCTATCCGACAGGATGAAGTCCCCGGCACTCATTTGGTCACATGGCAAGGACAAACGGATCGAATCCAACTCATACATGAGGCTCAGTCAAGATTGGAGTTCGCATCGGGTGCATTATTAGCAGCGCATTGGGTGAGGGATAAAAAAGGAATTTTTTCAATGGCCGAGGTCCTTGGAATACCCGACCTAAAATAAAAGAAGGATGCCGATTGGGAAATCAACATCCTTCATACTATGAAAACACCCTAAGCTGATCATAGAACAGCACATATTGCGAATTAGTTTGTGGGGAAAACATCTTAACAGTTTTTTGACAGTAAGCTGACATTATTTAGAGGCTTCATAGCCTAGACTACGGCTTAAATCGTACTTTTGAGTAGTGATTACAAAGTCAACAATTGAAAAGATAATTGATGCCACGCGCATTGAGGAGGTAGTAGGTGATTTTGTAAACCTTCGGAGACGTGGCGTTAATTTGCTTGGACTCTGCCCTTTCCATCAGGAAAAAACGCCTTCTTTTAACGTTTCTCCAGGAAAAAACCTCTTTAAATGTTTTGGTTGTGGTCGGGGTGGAGATGCTATAGGATTTCTCAAAGAACATGAAAGTTTTTCCTATCCGGAAGCACTAAGGTATTTGGCTGCAAAGTATCAGATTGAGATTGAAGAAACCGCAGAGCGACGGGCGGATGATCCGGAGGAAATTCTGAAAGATCAGTTGTCCGTTGCTGCTCAATATGCCCGTGATTTTTTTGGGCGCCAATTATGGGAGACAGATGAAGGCAAAAATATAGGTCTATCTTATTTTAAGGAACGTGGGTTTAGAGAAGCCATAATCCGGAAATTTAATCTCGGATACGCTCCGCAGAGCGGCAGTAGTTTGTCCATCCATGCCGTCCAGGAAGGATTTCGTCCTGAAATTCTTCAACAAGCTGGTCTTATCAATCATCAAAACAGGGATTTCTTCAGGGACAGAGTCATGTTCGCTATCCATAGCTTGAGTGGCAAACCAGTTGCTTTTGCCGGCAGGATTATGGGCAAAACACAGGGTCCTAAGTATATTAACTCACCGGAAACAGCTATTTACCATAAATCCAACGTGCTTTATGGATTGTTTTTCGCACGCCAGGCCATCCGAAAGGAAGATAGCTGCTTACTAGTAGAAGGCTATACCGATGTTCTTTCTCTAGTGCAGGAGGGAATTGAAAATGTAGTAGCCTCATCGGGAACAGCCTTAACGATTGAGCAGATCCGGCTCATCAAACGCTTCACAAACAACCTTACCATACTTTACGATGGTGATGCCGCTGGGTTAAACGCGGCGTTGCGTGGACTCGAACTTGTTTTAGAACAGGATATGAACGTCCGGATTGTCGTTTTGCCTCCAGGGCAGGACCCAGATTCTTTCCTCTCTTCAAAAGGTAGGGAAGCTTTCGTAAGCTATCTTGAAGTCAACAATCAGGACTTTATCCTTTTTAAAACGCATATGTTACTTGATGAGTCCAAGGCTGATCCGATTGCCAAAGCCAAACTGATCAGAGAAATTGTTGGATCCATAGCCAAAGTACCCGACCAGTTAAAGCGCGCTCAGTATACAAAGGTTTGTGCAGAGCGATTAGGTGTATCCGAAGCAATGTTAATTCAGGAGATAAACAAAATCCTTGCTCAGACACTTGAAAAAAACAAAACAGCTTCTTCGGCAACAATCCACGATCAGGAAAAAACATTTCCAGAAGAATCCGAAAGACCTCTAAGCGGGCAACAGCATGGACTGGTCGAATTTACACATGAACTGGACATTATTCGCATTCTAATCACGGGCGGAAACAAAAAAATTCAAGTTGGCGAAGATAAAATTGGAGTGGCTGATTACCTCCTTGACCAGTTGGATGAAGATATTATTGATGAAATATCAGCCCCAAATATTCGCGAATTTTTGTTGGTTATCAAAGCGGCTCACTTAAATAAAGTGGAATTAACGCCTGAATTTTATATCCATCATGATTTGGATAGTGTCCGCGAATTGGCCATTCAGTTCATGGAATCCAATTACCAATATTCCGAAAATTGGGAGAAACGCTGGAACATTGTGTTGCATAATCAACCCCTACCCGATCTTAACTTTGCCAGGGATGCTCAACTTGCTCTTTTCCGGTTTCATTTGAAAAAACTGGATAATATGTGCAAAACAAACGCACAGCAAATCAAGGAAGCCTATGAGGCAAAGGATGATGCGAAACTGGAACATTATCTGAAATTCCAACAGGAACTCCAACGTATGCGCAACCAAGTAGCTCAGCAGGAACTGAATACGATTATCATCAAATAGCGTCTTATCCTACCCCCTGGGAAACCAGGTACCGCTCAGCATCCAGTGCGGCCATGCAGCCACTGCCAGCAGCAGTAACTGCCTGACGATAGACTTTATCCTGTGCATCACCCGAAACAAAAACCCCGGCAATTTTTGTTTTGGACGTACCTGGCTGCGGAATGAGGTATCCGGTTTCATCCATATCCAACCAGTCTTTAAACATGTCCGTGTTGGGTTTATGTCCTATGGCTACAAAAAAACCTTTAATGTTTATTCTGGATTCTATACCGGTCACCTTATTGATGATGCGTGCCCCATCAACTTCTTCCGCACCTAAAATTTCCAACGTCTCCGTATTCCAATGAACTTCGATATTGGGCGTTTTAACAACTCGTTCCTGCATAATTTTGCTAGCACGCATTTCATCCCTTCGAACAAGAAGGTGCACTTTGGGGCATAATTTTGCCAGGTAAGTAGCCTCTTCTGCAGCAGTGTCTCCTGCGCCAACAACAGCAACTTCCATACCTCTAAAGAAAAAACCATCACACACAGCACAGGCAGAAACACCTTTGTTTGCAAGACGTTTTTCGCTTTCCAAACCTAGCCATTTTGCACTTGCCCCAGTGGAGATGATGACCGTATGGGCAAGAATTTCAACACCTGATTCAGTATATATCTTATGGACTGGTCCGGTAAAATCGACTTTGGTAATCAATTCATTATGAACGATGGTTCCAAAACGTTCTGCCTGCTTTTTGAAAAGGTCCATGACTTCCGGCCCTAAGACCCCGTCAGGAAAACCAGGATAATTTTCAACATCTGTTGTGATCATTAACTGGCCGCCGGGTTCAGCCCCTGTGTATAAAACCGGGAATAAGCCCGCCCTTGCTGCATAAATTGCTGCTGTGTATCCTGCCGGACCTGAGCCTATGATAACTGTCTTAAGAATTTCGCCTGCCATGTTCAAATTTTTGTTAGTACAAAGGTAGGCGATTACCATCTGTTCGTTTGTGGCACTTATCACAAAGTTATTCAGGCTGAAATTCGGGAATCTCGTGTCTTATCGACATACATGGCTTTGAGCAGATTTATCCGTGTAATATGATTGCAATATCGATTGTAATGAACATGTGCGTTACGTCGGATGCATTGAAGGGCAGCGGGATCTTCGATGAGGTCCATAAGCTTAGCCGTCAATTCGGCCATCCGGTCATAAGCATGCTCTTTGTTAATTTCTTGGTACCAATGACCACTAATTTCAGCCCCAGCTAATCTGCCGCCATAGTTTATTAGGATTTTCCCTTTCTTACACACCTGATCCATAGCCCAGGCAAATTCAATACGTCCATCAAGAATATAACCAACTGCGTCCTGGGTTAAATCACGTGTGCACATGTAATCAGCGTTGTGGCTAATTTTGAAATGAGGACTATAACCTGACTTATGGATTTGCTCAACAATCTGCAGGAAAGGTTGAGGTGGGTCAAGAAGTACAAAAAGAATCTTCTCGCGTTTCTTTGGCGTACAGGTGGCAAGAACAGCATTGGCCGCTTGAATACACTCAGCGAATGTCACTACGTCGGAACAATGGATAATAATTGGGAATAACAGCATATGCCTGGCTTTGGGTTTAGCAAATTGCTGTTCATGGGAAACTTGGAACACGAATTAAGGTGGACAAAGCGAACAATTCAAGCCCTACATTCTATTATTTGTGACATTCAATTTCAAACATATCAATGCATATATAATTGACTTTAAATGACTTTAGATAATTTAAGGTAACATTTTTCCGGGATGATTCATAAGATCAAGCCTGCCAAGGTTGGTATCCACGCCTTTGATGAATTGACCTTTAATGTAAAATGAGCTTTTTGATAAAAAATGGAACGGGATAGCAGCAAAACACGGAGTTGTTCTTCCAAACTCAAATTGTCCAATAAATCCAGTACTGGACGAGGTGCTGTATCATTCATAATTTGTTGGAGGATGACTTGAACGGGACTATCAATATAGATTGTAAGTCCATTATGCACCATCAATTCATTGTTCTGATGAAAGCAAGGCGTACCCCCACCGGTGACAATTACATCCTGGGAATGGTTGTATATCAGATCATGAAGGGCGTTTGATTCAATTTCACGAAAATGAGATTCGCCATAGATATTGAACAATTCCGCAATTGACTTCCCTTCTTTAACCTCTATGAATTCGTCCAGATCATCGACAATTAAGTCAAACGTATCAAGTAGATATTTCCCGGCAGTACTTTTCCCTGCGCCCATCATTCCCCAAAGGAAAACGGTGCGATTGGTTTTTTTCATGCTTTGTCGATAGCTAGATGTTCTATGCTCAGATACCTAATTCAATCTGGAATCGGAATTGCCAGTATTTCTCGGAAGATGTAATGTCTGTGGCAAAATAATTGTCAAACCACGTAGCATCTAGCTGCGCTTTCAGGCGATGCCCCCGTATGTATTTGTTAAAACCCAATGTATAGCCATCACTTTGGGCCGGAACAAAAGATCGGATCGCATGGTCTGCATGAACACCTGAATACCTCGCCACAACCTCATAGTTATTCCAAAACAAGTAACTGGATTGAATGACAAAGCCATGGCCACTAAAGACAAAAGCCGTTTTGGATGGATCATCAGGTGAATAGGTTACAGGATCCATAGCCCGTCGAAGTGCATATTCCGAAGTTATAGCCCAACCTTTATATTTGATTAACAAATCGGCAAAGAGGTTTGTAATATTCCGTTGCCCATAAAGAAGCGTCCCACGCTGGCCTGATGTCCTTAATGCGTTATGATTAAAACTGTAGGTCATTCCAAGAGACAATCTCGGGTAAGGTTCCCGTGTAAGATCCCCTTGAAAATAATCACCTCTATTGGAAAATTCGCCTAGTGGCAATAGTTCTCCT
>JBBQMA010000191.1:0-5813 GCA_038328415.1 Chitinophagales bacterium
CTTCTTAGGCGCAGAGTTGACAACTACCTTTCTCCAATCCGTCAACCCATTATTTATAATGGTCTTTGCTCCGGTTTTTTCCTGGCTTTGGATAAAACTTGCTAACTCAGGAAATGAGCCCGCTGCACCATATAAATTTGCAGCTGGTCTGATTTTGCTTGGTGTAGGATTTCTTGTCCTCAATCTGGGTAAGGCAAGTGCGGTAGCCGGATTGGTTCCCGCCTTTTTCCTCATCATGCTGTATCTGATGCACACCTTAGGCGAACTGGCCATTTCTCCGGTGGGCCTGTCCCTGGTTACCAAGTTGGCACCTGAAAAGATTGTCGGCTTTTTAATGGGCATCTGGTTCCTATCCTCCTCGATTGCTCATCAGGCTGGCAAGCATATTGCAAAGTACACGGCGGTCGATCCATCCATTGTTTCGCTGGAGGAATCCATGAATAAGGCAATGGGTGTGTTTAATAATATCGGCTTTTTTGCAATTGGGTCAGGAATACTCCTGATCATACTTGGTCCAATGATTTCCCGTTGGATGCACGGTATCAAATAAGACGATCCTATACGTTTAAAAAGGCCTGCTTTTTGTCCAAGAAAGCGGGCCTTTATTTTATTGCCGAATTAAAGCTTTGTTTTAAAAATCTTTAGCAAATTGATTGGTGTGATAACTTGTATTTTGTACCCATCAATATATTGCTGAATCATAAAATGTGTATCTATGATCGGTCAATTTCGTGTACTCCAGATTGTATGGATGGTGATGGGACTAAGCCAACTCATCCTCCTTGCACCAGCCCTTTTCGTCCTTCGCAAGGACTTGCCACAGCAGGATATTGGAGGTAATATCCTGTTAATTTTCACACTGGTGTTATTGCTGGTGGCAGTTATTTTTCCGGAATGGTGGTACCGTCAACGGCTACCCCGGGGTGCGGCGCTAACAGATTCTGAAAAAAAACTGGAGCATTATCGGGCGCCCTTATTTATGAGTTGGGTCCTGGCAGAAGCGGCAAATATGGTTGCGTTGATTGCATTTATGCTCAATCGCAATCCGATGTATTTAGGATTTTTCGCAGTTGGATTTGTACTATTTTATTTTCGCAGGGCAAATTTAGAGCGATTTAGCCGCGATTATAAAGTAACCGTGACCTAATTATTCAGCTTTAGGTTTATGGTTTCTCTATTGTAGTGGCTTTGAACCAGGGGCTGAGATTCGGACAGTACTTGTACTGATCTGCGATATCAATATAAGTGGTGTTAATGTGCATTTCGACCCACTCTTCTAGGTGTTTTCCCTTTTTCTCAGACAGTGCAGCTTCCTGGATGCGTGCATAATCCTGCTGGAGACTTGCCTGGTGCGGTTTGGTTCGGGAAAGGAGTTTGACGAGCTGATAATAGGTTTTGCCGGAAGGATCCTTTACCGCCAAAGGGGAGCTGATTCGCCCAACGACTAAGGAGTCAATCACAAAAAATAAACTGTGTTCTAGATCACTGATCTCGAAGAAGGTGTTGCCTGTCTTCGGATTCATCATCCTGCCACCATTATTAAAGCTTTGGGTGTTTTTATCACCATTTGTCTTCAGCACTTCTTCAAAGCTTACGTTGCCCCAGATTTGAATTTCGGTACGAAGGCTATCTAAAAAATGTTTTGCCAGATCAAGGTCCTTTTGTTCAATCTTAGGCTGGATGAGCACATGCCGGGTATGCAACATATTCCCTCTGCGTTCCAATAATTGGACAATATGATAACCAAATGGTGATTCGAAAATTTCCGATAGCTCGCCGGGCTCCAAATTATACGCCACGGCTTCAAACTCAGGTACAAAGGTGCCCCTCTTTTGCCAGCCCAAATCGCCACCCAGTCTTGCTGAACCTAAATCTTCGGAATATTCGGAGGCCACTTCGGCAAAATCTTTTTTATAGTCCGCCACGAGCGAACGGACTCGTGACATCTTTACATAAGCTTCTTGTTTTTGGGATTCATTTACTTTGGGGAAATAAATAATCTCAGCCATTTCTACTTCGGAATTAAAGTAGGGGAGGCTGTCCTTAGGTACACGGCTAAAAAAGGTTCGCACTTCCGTTGGTGTAATTGTAATAGAGGACAAAATTGAACTCTGCATCCGTTCTACAAGAATTTGATTTCGGATAGGTTCTTTAAAATCAGCGCGCACTTCGGAGACTGGTTTGCCATAATAATCTTCAAATTGCTGAAAATCATTGTTCATCAACGCCAGAATGCGATCCATCCGGGTAGAAATTTGGGTCTCTACTTCATCTTCGCTCACCACCAGCGAATCGATTTTTGCCTGGTTTAGCATTAGGTTCTGACCCAGTAGCCCTTCAATAACCATGCATCGCGAATCAGGCGGGATGGTCCCTTTTTGCGATTGCATATAAGCAATCTGAGCCTCAACGTCTGAAAGCAGGATGACTTCGCCACCGACTGCTCCAACTATTTGGTCAATGAGTCGTTTTTCCTGAGCTTCGCAGGTTGGCAGCACAAGGTTGGAAAGCAGCGCAAATCCAAGAATAATCCAAAATTGATATTTCATATCAGCAAAGTAAGAGATTTTAACCGGTAAAAGCTTATTGGGTGTGAATTTTAACATAGTTTTTACGTACAGCTACGTCGTAAAGTTGATCTTTTGTTCGTTCGATAAGAGCGACTTGCCTTTTGTGTAAAATTGCCCTGGTAGCCTGATCACGAATGTAGGGGAGGGGTGCTACCTCTGTGGTACGCCGCACTTCAATCACTTTTAGCAAATACAAATAATCCCCGTCCTGGTATCGTACCTCTTTTCCTTCCTTGAGGCTCGATTCGGACACCATGCTTGTGGGGACCATGCCCATGATCGAAGCCATATCTATCCATGCAGTATCTTCAAGAAAAGATTGTGCCGCGTGGCGATTTGCATACGACCGCAATCGGCGAAGATTGTCTGTCTCTATATCGTTCCACCAGGCCAATACTTGTTGTTGGTTTGGGCTGTCGGGCCTCAACTTGACAAACAATATTCGGGCAATGGGCTTTTCGAGAATAAACTGCTCCTTATTGGCTTCGTAAAAGGTGATCAAATCCTGATCACTAATCGCGGAATCCAATTGGGATTCCATGAGAAGCCGTTCATAATTATTTAAAATGAGCGAGCTGCGATAATCTTCTACAAGTTTGTCCACATTGAGATTCTCTGGAATATTTTGCTCAGCCTTTGCCATGAGCAATTGATCCCGTACCCACCTTTCCACATAGGCATTTACTATCAACGCGCTATCCTGCGGACTAGCGTCCTCATGAATCATATTGCGCACATCATCAAGAAATAATTTTTTGGACTCTACCTCCGCGAGCAATATTTTTCCTTCCTTATTTTGAGATAAATCATTTTTACATGATCCCGCAAAGGCTAAAATAAATGAAAGAAAGGCTAGAGCTAATCGGGACATATCAGGATTTCTTCACCAACTTCTGAAAGGCCGATTGATTTACTTTAACCTTGTAAGTAGCACTCAATTCTTTGATCCATTCTTGCTCCAGTTTGTCCTGATAATCGGCGATCACATATCCACGAGCCTCATCTAATGTTTTAGGAGTTGGAGGAATAACTTCTTCAATTTTTAGAAAATTCCAGCCATTATTGCGTTTGTCCTCTTCATTGTATGAAAGTGTCCCTTCCTTCCAGACCATCTGGTCAACAGCGGTATTTTTGCCATGTTCATACAATATTTCGCGGGTTGTCACTATTGGTTTTTCTCCCTTATTAAATTTCTTTGCCACACTCTGCGCATCTTTAGACGAGGCCGCTTTTCGTATTTCTTCCAGAAGCTTCTGGTCGGTCGTTTCTACTTGATAGTATGTTACCCGGGCCCTTTCGCCCCATTTATATTTTTGGCTTACCTCCGTTTGGAAAAATTTATTCAATCCAACGGTGTCCTGGGATGCGCGATCCCAGACAACGCGTTTAGTTGCTTCAAACAATAAAATGCCTTCTTCATATTCGCGCATCAATGATTTGAATTCAGGGTACTTCATTTCCAGGCGATCTTCTTCAAAACGAACGCATTCTTCCTGAATAAATGCATCCATCATTGTACGCAGTCCATTATTGACGTCATGTGTCCGTTTTAAGTTGACTCGTTTGCCCGCATTTTTTTGAAGAAAATCTTCAAATTCCTGAACTTTGATTTTCTTTTTACCAGCGAGTGTCAAAATCGTTTCCTGCGAAAGGGAGCTTGTTTCAGGGCGCCATAAAAATGTAAAAAAGGTATCGCTTTGCGTTTGAGCATATTTGACAAAAACAGCATTGTTTTCCTGTACACCAATTTCATTTCGAATTTTTTCAACCATACTCACTCTCGCTAGTTCATAGCGGTCATCCTTTTTCAACTTTGGTTCAAGCCGGCGTTTTGCCAGTTCATAAGGGTCAATAACACTGCCTTTTACCCTTAGAATAATATGCCATCCGCTCGTTGTTTCAACAGGTCCACTGTAATCCCCATCCTCTTTGAGCGCAAAGGCAGCATCTTCAAAACTCTTCTCGTAGCGGTTGATGCCAAACACACCAATATTGCCTCCTTTAGAAGCTGAAAGTTTATCATCTGAAAGATCTTTAGCCAATTTGGCAAATTCAGCACCACCCTGAAGGGCACGAAAAATGCTATCGATCCGCACTTTAGCTATGTCACCTTCTTCACGGGGTGATTTGCGGACTAGAATATGTGCTGCCTCCATTTCGCCTCGCGCAGGACGGCTGTCCGTAACTTGGATAATGTGGTATCCTAATTTAGTCCTCACCGGCAGGCTAATACTTCTTACGGGAGTATTGTAAACGACAGTTTCCAGTGGGTAAAAACCATTAGGAAATACAGCAGTGAAGAAACCCAAATCGCCCCCATTTTCGAGGGTACTCTCATCTTCACTGTAGGCTTTTGCCACATCGGCAAATGATTTGCCGGATAATGCTTTATGCGCTTCTTGTATTTTTTTCCAGGCTTTCAGGGTGTCCTCCGGCATAGCGGATAAATCCACTTTCACAAGGATGTGGTTGAATCGAATATCTTTTTGGATGCGCTGATATGCTTCGTCGATTAACTGATGGGTAACTTCCTTGTCAATCAGATAATTATTAGCCAATTGTTTGCGGTAACCTGCAAGTTCTTGTTGGAAGCTGGGCAACGTATCAAGCTTCATTTCGCGTGCACGGTGCACCTTGAGTTTGAATTTTTTATATAACTCAAGATATTCGCTCAGCGATGCAAGAGAAAAATCAGCTTTGGGGCCATTCGTTTTGGCGTAGATATAGGCAAACTCACTGACAGAGACTGCCTCATTATCAACATGAAAGAGCGCAGGATCTTCCTGAGCAAATGTAGGAATGGCTGTAAATAAAGAGAATACAACAATAACAATGGTATAAAGACGATTCAAAAACATACTCTTAGAATTTTAGGTTCTAAATTAGAAGGCGCAAAGTTAATAAAACCATGGCTTTAAGGCCATATATGCAGTGGGAATAACGATCCGTCCCGTTATAAATTATATCCAACCCTCATTCGTCAAAGTAAATCCGCGGCACCCTTGATGATATGTTGGTCAAAACTTCATAAGGTATCGTCTTTAGGGCAATTGCCAGATGACCAATTGGTTTTTGGCCATCAAACAGAATGACATCATCACCAGGCATCGCGTCTGGTATATCGCTCACATCAATCATGGCCATATCCATGCATATCGCACCTACAGTTGCCGCTTCCTTGCCGCGAACCCGCATCGAAAACCGTCCTTCACCTGCTAGTCGCAATAATCCATCGGCGTATCC
>JBBQMA010000192.1:0-5805 GCA_038328415.1 Chitinophagales bacterium
CTTTTGATTGTTTGTTTCGTCGCACTCTTCAATATACTGAAAAGTGTCTATCCGGCATAACAGTGTTGTCATGTAACGGGGCCGCCTGCTGACAGGTACTTTGATGAGTTGATCGAAGTCATGACCCGCCAGCAACATACCTTGGCTGGCACTCAAGCCATCCTTGATGTGATCACCAAATAAAAACTGAGAACTACGGCTGATTGTAGGGGTGTTGCCCATGTAAAAACTTAATCCTGTTCCTTTCTCTTTATTATTGATGGGATAGACTTTCGCAGGTCCGGTACCTATGTTTCTGATGCGCACATTTACAAGAATGCTGGAGCGCTTGACCCGGACAATCCACATTGAATCGATGATCACATCTGGGCACCCGTTAAGCGTATCAGAAAAGAAAAATGCAGACGGCTCAGCTAGATAAGGCTGTTGATCCATCGTTTGTTCCCGAGGCAACGCGAAGGGGCGAGCGTCTTCTTTTTTAATGGTAAACCGTTTGCTTTGGATGAACGCGCCAGGCTTCATTGTCAACCTGGATCTTGAAACAGCTATGGCCACTAAGTCTTTATAGGAATCGAGGCCTGTGTCGGCAAGACTGCCATCTTCGCTAAAAACAAGATCGGCAATATCGTCGGGATTGCCGTTTAAATCGAGTTTCTCACTACCTGAATTTGCAACATCACAGGTAAAGGAGATCGTTTTTTCTTGGATATCCACATCCTTGAAAAGGAGAAGGCCACAGCGCTTTCCTTTGTACATGTCGGGATCCCAGGTTTGGGCGATTACCAATGAACCAGTCCACAAAAATATACCGATGAAAAGGATGCGTAACTGGAGAGATAGACTAAAAAATTTCAACATCGTAGATTTATCTTCAGAAAATGGATATCGGTTTTGAAGATTACCCGAAAGTAACGCTTTATTTCCTAAAATAATTCCTGGAACGGAAAAATGAGTTGATAGATCCACACAATTCAAAAAAGAACAAATGATCCTGCAGCGCTCAAGATTCACTGAAGCCATGATTACCTCTTACCTTTACGCCCTCTAAATGGTGATCTGCCCCAATACAACCCTTCCTTTATGACCGAGAAGACAAGAATCCTCTTGCCATTGCTCCTCTCTCTTATGATGACTGCCGGCATTATCCTAGGAGGAAAGATGCAGGATGCCGGGCCAATAGTGGAAATTATCCGTTACAAGGATAGTCTGGGAAATGCCGCAATGGAAGGACCTATAGAAGAGATGATCAGGTATATTGATGCCCGATATGTAGACCCAATGAGCAGAGACAGCTTAATAAAACAGGCTATAACGACAATAATAGGTCAATTAGACCCACATTCTGACTGGTTACCTCCGGCTGAAGTCCAACGGTTGAAGGAATCGAGGGAGGGGCATTTTTCGGGGATTGGTTTGGAGTTCACCTTGCTGGACGACACCGTATTTGTTTTAAGAAACCTTGAGGGCAGTCCATCCAAAGACGCAGGGATCAAGCCGGGAGACCGATTACTAATGATAAACGACAGTATCATTTCCGGTCCCGGGCTCTCCTATGAAAAGGTAGCCAGGCTTATCCGTGGTGAGCAGGGATCAAGGGTACGACTCAAGATATGGAGACCCAAAGAGGGAAACATGGACATGCAGGTACGTAGAGCCTCAATATCTACTCCTAGTGTAATGCCCGGCGTGATGTTAGATAGCACAACTGGTTATATCGCTATAAAACGATTCGGTGCGACAACGTACCGTGAGTTTATGCAGGAAATTGAAAACCTGAGCAGAGACAAGGGTATGAAAGACCTGCTTATCGATCTGCGAGGAAATCCGGGAGGTTATCTCAATGAAGCCACCAATATCCTTAGCCAGCTTTTTGAAGACAGAAAAAATTTACTGGTTTATACGGTAGGCCGGACATTGGACCGTCGGGAATATACGTCTACTGGCAAAGTATTCTTTAGGGTTGGCAAGGTTGTTTTACTTGTTGACGAAGGAAGTGCTTCTGCAAGTGAGATCATGGCAGGCGCTATCCAGGATTGGGATAGAGGGCTGATAGCAGGAAGGAGAACCTTCGGCAAAGGGCTAGTGCAGGAACAATACCCGCTAAAGGATGGGTCTGCCATTCTGCTCACCGTTTCAAGATATTTCACACCATCAGGTAGGTCCATCCAACGTGATTACTCCGATGCCAAAGCCTATGCGCAGGATATCACATCTCGGACCGAATCCGGCGAATTAACAACAAATCGGCCTGTATTTAATCAGGATACCTCCGTCTTTTTTACCTACAACGGACGCAAAGTATTTGGAGGAGGAGGCATTGTCCCCGACATTCACATTCCTATGGATTCCGCTCGCATTTCATCGGCTTACCGAGAATTATTAGATTTATTACCCCGGTTCATCATCCAGGAGCTCCTGCATTCCCCGATTACGTTAACCGTTAAAGGGATGGACAATAGACCTTCGTTCCCGGATGAGAAAGTATGGACAAAGTATCTGGATTTTGTGAAAAAAAGCAAGCCTAAATTGGCTGGTCAACTCGAATCGAAGCCGCTGGCCAAAGCAGTTAAGTATCGCTTATTCAACGAGGTTGCCCGAATTTTGGGTGGCGAATCCTTCCAAAACGACATTGCTGCAAGTTACGATCCGGAGGTACAGTTAGCCTTTGGACTCTTCAGTCAGAAAAAACTATTCGCCGATCTGGAATAAATGGTTTGACTTTCCGAGCTCTTAACAAATCGCACCTCTTTATTTCTGGCAATACATGGAGGATTGCCTTCAGCTGCGGATGAAATCAAGGTCTAAATGACCATTCATTCGTACAATAATAGACACTTCCCTTTCGTCCCGTTCCTTCCTCCTCCAAAGGGCAACATAATCTACATTTTCCAAAATGTGCGAGCTGATTGCTCCAAAATGAGCGGGCGCAAGGTCACCCCATAGTCCTGCAGTACTGGCCACAAGAGGGTGCCCAATGGTGCGAATCAGATCCTGAATAAATGGATCCTTTACAACGCGCAATGCGATCAAGCGATCGGGTCCCATCAAAGATTCAGGCAGACTGATTACATCATTAAATAAAACGGTCAAGGGGCGCTGATGCAAGGCAATCAGCGTTTCAAGGCGAGGCTGGATGGTCGGAACAAAATCTTTCAACATCTTTATATCTGATACAAGCGTGACTAAACCCTTTCCTTCAGGTTGCTGTTTGAGCTTGAGGACACGATGGATAGCTGAGGGGCGTGTTGCATCGCAACAAATGCCCCAAACCGAATCTGTTGGAAGGAGTATTATCCCATCATTTAAGAGTAGATCCTTAATTGTAAGCAGGTTGTCTGGCCAATTCATTAAAATGATGTAATTTTGCTAAGATGAGTATGTTAAATAGGTATACAGTCATAAAACACGTTCTGCTGTAAAACAATATATGGACAAACGCATTCAGACAACAATCTATTTTTTACTCTTGTTCGGTGTTTCTTCCGTGGATGCCCGCCATATTGTAGGGGGAGGTATCACGTATGCGTGCAAAGGTGGTGGAAATTATACGTTCACCATGAAAGTCTATCGTGACGCGAATGGCGGAGGCGCAGGTTTTGATGATCCAGCTAGTATCGCCATCTATAATTGCGGGGCACTTATTCCTTGCAATTTGCTAAGTACATTCGATGCTTTTCAGGTGCTCAACGTCGAAAATGACCTGGTAACCATTATTCAAAATCCGGTTTATCCCTGCCTCGTGATACCCCCAAATATTCTTGTAGAGGAAGGCATTTATACCTTTGATATCTTTTTACCGCTGAGCCCCGAAAGTTACCATATTGTCTATCAACGGTGTTGTCGGAACAACACGATCAATAACATCTACAATCCTGAAGATACCGGAGCTTCGTTTTCAATCGAGATTACACCCTCGGCCCAACAATTATGCAACAACAGTGCAGTTTTCGTTGATTTTCCGCCAACTGTAATTTGTGCAGGCGAACCCTTGAATTACCTGCATAATGCTACTGATGTAGATGGTGATCAGCTTGTATATGAGTTTTGTGCACCACTAAAAGGAGGAGGCCCAATCCTGCAAGGTCCGGGTACTACCGGTTGCAATGGGGTTATTCCTTCACCAGCATGTCCTCCTCCATTCGAACCTGTGGATTATATCCTTCCTGCCTACTCCCCTATTGCTCCTTTAGGGGGTGTTCCGGTTATCACCATTGATCCATTGACCGGCCTGATAACCGGCACGCCGGATGTCATTGGTCAATTTGTTGTCGGTGTATGTGTTTATGAATATCGAAACGGGCAGTTGCTCAGTGTGATCAGAAGGGATTTTCAATTTAATGTCACCTCTTGTGAGGCTACTGTAGTTGCCGATCTGAAGAAGGATGCAGTCATCTCCTCCAAATCTTTTTTACTGAATTCATGTGGAGAAAATACCATTCAATTCCTGAACCAGAGTTATCAGACCCAAAATATCACAGGTTACCTATGGCAATTTAACATAAATGGCATTACCGTTGAGAGTTCGCTCAAGGATCCAGTGATTACCTTCCCCGGTCCAGGGCAATATGTTGGCAAAATGATAGTCAACCCAGGATTTAATTGTTCCGATTCCGCTTTGATTTATGTCAATGTATTTCCTTCGATAACGGCTGACTTTGAGTTCGATTATGATACATGTGTCGCTGGGAATGTAGACTTCACCGACTTATCGGTTTCGGGTAGCGGTAATATCATTTCCTGGGACTGGCTGTTTGAACCTGGAGGAAAAGCAGCCTCGGAGAACCCAAGTTATTTATATAGTTCGCCTGGAATCAAACCTGTATCGCTCAAGGTTACCGACATCAATGAGTGTATGGACTCCATTACCAAGGAGATTAATTGGTTTCCAGTACCCCCCGTGCTCATCATTGAACCCAGTTCATTTCTAGGCTGCGAACCGGCTACTATTTTTTTCAACAACCTTTCTTCCCCGATAGATAGCACATATATAATTGAGTGGCATTTTGGCGATGGTGGCACAGGCAGTGCCATATCCCCTAGCCATATCTACTCCCAGCCAGGGATATTTTCTGTATCCGTTGAAATCACATCGCCTATTGGTTGCACGACAATGGCATCATTCTCTAACTGGATTACTATTGAACCTTCACCGAATGCGCAATTCAGTTACAACCCCACGGTGATAACGAGCCTTGATCCCACAGTACAATTCATTGATGAGTCCACGGGTGCGAATCGCTGGTTATGGCAATTTGACAATAATGGCACGGCAAAGATCCAGAATCCGCTATTCACCTTTCCTGACACTGGTTTCCAAACAGTCATTCTAACGGTAACCCATCCGTCTGGATGTCAGGACACAGCCATGGCACTTATTGACGTCATACCTGATGTGCGGTATTTTATGCCGAATGCCTTTAGCCCCAACAGAGATGGACTGAATGATTTCTTTGTAGGAAATGGTATACTTGTGGGCATAAAAAGCTTTGAAATGCATATTTACAACCGATGGGGTGAACTAATATATGAATCAAACGATCCTGAAAAAGGATGGGATGGGACTTATGCCGGATCCAATGATATTGCTCCCCCTGGTGTATATACCTATCTGTTATCCTATATGGATAGCCGGGGGAATACCTTCTCTCTAAAAGGCTTTGCTACGCTGGTCCAGTAATTATTTCACCAAAGTATAGGATATTTTAAAAAAGGATACTACCTTTGCGTGCCCAATTAAAGAGCATTCTCCATCATGGATTTGATCAAATACGTACAAGAGCAGACAAAAGCTGGCAAGACACACCC
>JBBQMA010000193.1:0-5800 GCA_038328415.1 Chitinophagales bacterium
CTGTCACAAAACCCTCAGATATAGCTTACAGGAATGAAGACCTTTAAAAAACCTATCTGCACGATCGAAACAAAACACGTGCTTTCTGTTCTTATTACCTTATTTTCTGTGTTATCCATGACTGCCCAAGACAATGGCTACTGGCAGCAGCGGATTTATTGTCAGATGGAAGTGGACTTTGACGTGGAGCATCATCAATATGTAGGCACGCAGCGACTGGTATTCATGAACAATTCTCCGGACACGCTTACAAGGATGTTTTATCACCTCTTCTTTAATGCATTCCGACCAGGTAGTGAAATGTTCAATTGGTCCAATCAATTGCCGGATCCGGATATACGTATAGTAAGCAAATTAAGGAATATACAACCTAATGAAGAGGGCTTCCTCAAGATAAACAAGCTAACTCAAAACGGTCTGCCAGTATACTTTAAGGAAAATCGTACTATTTTGGAAGTTAACCTCAACGAACCAATACCACCGGGTAGGAGTGCCATTTTCGATATGCAATTTCAGGGTCAAGTGCCCATTCAGGTGCGACGCGCTGGCAGGTACAATGAGGAAGGGATAGCCTATTCTATGGCACAATGGTATCCTAAAGTCTGTAATTATGACAAACAAGGCTGGCATGCAAATCCTTATGTTCAAAGAGAGTTTTATGGAATATGGGGAGACTATGATGTTCGAATTCACATTGACAAGACATTTGTGCTGGCAGGTTCGGGATACATCCAAAACCCACAAGAAGTCCAATCCGGGTATGAAAACGCTGCATTACCAATTCTAACAACACAGGGTAAGAAAAAAACCTGGCATTTCCTCGCTCCTGATGTTCATGACTTCACATGGTCAGCAGATCCAAATTATACGCATACCCAACGTACGATGCACGATGGAACGGTATTTCATTTTCTTTATAAGGAGACGAAGGAAAATAAGGAGGCCTGGACAGCATTTCCTGAATATATGGACAAGGCTCTTTTACAGATAAACAAACTATATGGGAAGTATCCATACAGACAATACACCATTGCTCAAGGTGGCGATGGCGGTATGGAATATCCAATGCTGACACTTATTACCGGGAACCGCCCCATTCGAAGCCTAATCGGCGTGTCAGTGCATGAATTGATGCATATGTGGTATCAAATGGTGCTCGGAAGTAACGAATCACTTTATGCCTGGATGGATGAAGGGTTTACAACATATGCCTCCAGCGAAATTATGGCACTCTTATTTCCGGGCGAGGATAAAAATACCACCCAAAGAGGAAATTATCTCGGGTATTTTGGCTTGGTGGCATCAGGTATTGAAGAACCATTAACTACACATGCCGATCATTTCAGATCCAATTTTGCCTACGGAGCAGCAGCCTATAATAAAGGCGCCGTTTTCTTGCATCAACTAGGCTATATTCTTGGTAAGGAAGCACTTGATCTTATACTCCTGGACTATTATACTCTATGGCAATTTAAACATCCTACTTCTCAGGACTTTATAAGAGTTGCTGAAAAACGTTCAGGAATTGAACTTGACTGGTACCATGATTATTGGGTTAATTCTACAAAGTATATTGATTTTGCAATAGATTCCGCATGGATTAATCAAGGTAACTTGCACGTCCTTCTAAGTCAGCAGGGTCCAATGCCCATGCCCGTTGATATTGCAATCATGGATGAAGATCAGAACGTTTTACGGGTGCATATTCCAATAGATCTTATGCGAGGGTTTAAGCGCAGTGATTCTTTATTTGCCCTGGATTACGTGGCACCGGTTTGGCCCTGGACCTCAAAATTTTATACATTAGTAGTCCCCGGACCCTGGCCTACCGGATCAACAACTATTGCAATAGACCCAAGTCGACGATTGGCTGATATCAAAATTGAAAACAATGTTCTTAAAGTAAAAATCGGCGGAAGCTAAAATTGATTTTATCCACTTGCCGTTAGAAATTCAACCAGCTTTGACACTGCACGAGCTCTGTGGCTGATGTTATGTTTTACCTGTTCAGGTAATTGTGCAAAGGAATGATCGTATCCGATTGGTATAAAAACCGGGTCATACCCAAAGCCGCCATTACCTTCCTGTTTATAGGCTATTCGACCCGAAACGATGCCTTCAAATGTATTCAGCTTCCCATTGAGCCATAACGCGATGATTGTCCGGAATTGGGCTTCCCGCATTGTTGTTTGACCAAGTTCCTTGAGTAATTTTGTCATATTTTCGTTTGCATTAGCATCAACGCCAGCATAACGAGCCGTATAAACACCCGGTGCACCGTCCAAGAAAGGTACTTCAAGCCCTGTATCCTCTGCAAAACAATCCAATCCGTAATTAGCATGAATAAAGGTTGCCTTTTGAATTGCGTTTTCATGCAGCGTCAACCCCGTCTCAGGTATATCTGTTTGAATACCCATATCTAAAAGGGACAGAACTTGCAATCGCCCAATCAGAATGTGTTGTACTTCCTGGATTTTATGCAAATTATTAGTTGCAAAGAGGAGACACTTCGTGCTATGGCCTTGAAGCTCCGTCATACTTCAAATGCTGATTTAAAGGCTTGCCAGAAGCCCCCCTTGTGTTCTTTATGGCTATTCTCCAGTACTAAAGGTGCATCAGTCCTCAGGATAAAGACGCCGTTAAGATGCACCGGAATGTGTATTGGCAAAGAGGATTGCAAACCCAACTGAAAAGGATTTATACCACACAATATCAACTTATTAAATCCATAATCCTTAAGTAAACTAATATATGAATAACGGTGATCTGGCAGGACCATGAGCAAATGACAATGTTCTTCCAAAGTCAACGCCAAGCGTTCAAACATCTTCGTAAAAATGATTGTTTCGCGCTGAGCGTTTTCCGTATCCGGTATCACCAGGAGCACCGCTTTTAGTTGAGAGGGGGCAGGATAAAAAGATCCAATTGGTATCGGAGCATAAACGGTTTCAAGAAAGTCCATAGACCACAAATTATTCATTTTCAATGAATTTCAACCGTTTTGCCGCCAGAGAAGGCTTTTTTATAGGATTCAACGGCTCTAACACTCGATAAAATTAGCTAACTTTACAGAAACTAAACCAAATGAAGTATCCAATTAAAGTTACAAAGACGACAATATCACGTCTGGATACTGTTGACTTCAGCAATATTCCTTTTGGAAAGGTCTTTTCAGACCACATGTTCACAGCAGACTACAGAGATGGAGAATGGAGTAATTTCCAGATTGTCCCTTTTGGTCATTTTATGATTCATCCAGCCTGTATGGGTCTGCATTATGGACAATCTATTTTTGAAGGAATGAAAGCCTCCAGAACCCAAGATGGTACACCTTTTCTCTTTCGACCTGAGCAACATGCTAAGCGATTAAATATTTCAGCTGCAAGGATGTGCATGCCTGATTTCCCAGAAGATCTCTTTCTTTATGCCATCCAAAAACTGGTTCAAATGGATCAGGAATGGATACCAAAGGATGAAGGAAGTGCATTGTACATTAGACCACTCATGTTTGCAAATGGTGAGTTTTTTGGTGTGCGTCCAAGTGATACATACAAAATGATCATTTTCACAGGGCCTGTCGGACCCTATTATCCCAAACCTGTGTCCCTCATAGCGGAGGAAAAATATGTCCGTGCGGCGATGGGTGGAGCAGGTGAAGCTAAAGCAGCTGGAAACTACGGCGCGGCTTTACTTCCCGCTAAACTTGCTCAGGAGCAAGGTTATGATCAAGTGTTATGGCTAGACGCAAAAGAGTTCAAGTATGCTCAGGAAGTCGGTACTATGAATATTTTCTTCGTCATAGATGGAAAGATCATGACACCTGCTACATTAGGAACAATTCTGAAAGGGATTACCAGAGAAAGCATTCTTGAAATGCTAAAGGATAAGGGGTACGAAATCGAAGAAAGAAGAATCAGCATAGATGAAATTGTAGACGCTTATAAATCCGGAAAACTCCAGGAGGCATTTGGGTCCGGCACCGCAGCAGTAGTTTCGCATGTTGACAAAATCAAATATGGTGATTTGATCATGCATTTGCCCAAATTGGCAGATCGTCACATTGGGGAGATGATCAAAACGGAAATCAACGGCATGCGTTCCGGCCGATTGCCCGACAAATACAATTGGCTTGTCCCAATTCGGGAGGAAGCCTTAGTATAGTTGCACATATAACTACTTAGATTTAAAAAGGTCAGCTACTCCGGTAGCTGACCTTTTTACGTCTAAACAATTGAAGCTTATTCAAGCTTGATATCCGCTCTAAAAAGCAGGCATGAGAGGTTTGTTATCCAGAATTGTTTCTAATTTTTGAATCACTTCAGGTGTTAAAAGTAATGTTGCTGTATGGGATTCAAGTGTTTCAACCAGTTGTTCTTCCCGGCTTGCCCCCAGGATTACCGATGTAACATTTGGATTTATGAGACACCAGGCGATCGCAAGCCGTGGCAAACTAATACCCAAATTATCAGCAAGTTGTGAAATCGCAGTCACTTTATGAATACGTTCCTCCGTAAGGTTGCGCTCCTTAAGCCATTCCAATCCCTCGATGCTCAACCGAGTATTTGGAGGAAATTTATCCAGATACTTCTTTGTCAACAGACCACTTGCCAATGGTGACCAAATGGTAGTACCCAGACCGATTCCTCGGAAAATAGGTAGATAATCAACTTCCATTTTATCGCGGTGAAGCATATTGTACTGTGGTTGCTCAACGGAAGGTCCGATAATCCGGTACTCCTTTGATACCATATGTGCTTCCATAATCTGTTGAGCAGACCATTCAGAAGTACCCCAATACAAAATCTTACCTTGTGCTATCAAGTGATTCATTGCCCACACCGTTTCAGCAATGGGTGTATTGGGATCAGGACGATGGCAATAAAAAAGATCCAGATACTCCACTTGCAGCCTTTTTAGAGCGGCTTCGCAGGCTTCAAATACGTGTTTCCTGCTTAACCCGGTCTGATTGGGCAACTTTCCACCATCTCCAAAATATACTTTTGATGAAACAACAAAGGAACTTCGATCCCAGTTGAGCTTTTTAAGGATTTTGCCCATGACTATTTCGGATTGCCCCCGGGCGTATATTTCAGCGTTGTCAAAGAAATTCACGCCACGCTCATAGGCTAAAGCCATTAAACGTTCTGCTACCTTGTCTTCTATTTGTTTCCCAAACGTCAGCCAACTACCCAGCGATAAAGCACTAAGTTGCAGTCCGGTTTTTCCCATGTATCTGTATTCCATATATCTTGTTTAAGATTAGTCTATTTTGTCAACGTTAAAGGCATAAAACTGAACCCACATTTAATGAATGTCATTAAAATAACATTTCACCATGGAAGTTCATATAAATGTAACAAAAGCAATGAATGAATGGGTTTTGGCCTGGCAAAACACCTTCAATCTCATTTCGTCTACCGGTCCGGAGAAACTCATGTACGTTCCTAAAGATGGTGGCTGGAGTATCCAACAGGTCATCCAACATTTGAGTATTTCAGAGCGCCTCTCTCTGAAATATGTACGTAAAAAGATTTTAAATCCAATGCAAATAACACAGGCTGATACGGCCAGTTACCTAAGATTAAAACTACTACAAATGACTTTAGCAAGCCCCTTCCGATTCAAGGCGCCTGCTATGGTTAGTTCATCTCAACTTCCGAGTGGAGAAACCTGGGAAGAAACGCTTTCCAAACTGCATATGTCACATAACGAGTTGCTCCGGCTTGCTGAAGAGATTGGACCCATATTGGCAAAAAATCAAATCTTCAAACATCCAATAGCAGGACGCTTGCCTCTTGAA
>JBBQMA010000194.1:0-5741 GCA_038328415.1 Chitinophagales bacterium
AGAAAAGGGCAGGATTACAACCTTAATTTGATAGATTACCGGGGAGAATCCACCACAATTGGTGAGATGACACAAAACAAAGATCTTCTTGATTTCTTCGCCACTTGCGACGGACTCATGATTTTCAACGCTGATGACGAAGACCCCATTATCCGCCGTGCCAATTACCTCGCCCGGCATCAGGATTTAAAATATTTGTTTAGCAGCCTGAAAAATCGCTCCGGCCTACAAAAACTGAGTATTCCAGTAGCAATGGTATATTCGAAAAGTGATAAAATTGATTTCGGAGCGCTTAACCCGGAAACATGGGTAGAAAAAAACAATTCATCAATGATGGAAACGCTGCGGAATAATGTGCAGGTTTTTCAGACGGTTTTTCTCTCCTCGCAAATGGCTTTTTTGAGTGTAATGGACGACGATAGTTTCCACCTGACAGAGACTGAGCGGAGTAGCAGTGTGGTGAAATGCGATTCTGACGTGGCACATCCACTTTTTTGGTTGATCGATCAAATTCAGCCACCTAAACAGCCACACACACTTGCCTCCGAGAAAAAACCATTATCAAAATGGTGGATAATTGTCGGCTTTGTTGTGTTATTGAGTGGCTTGAGTTTAATTCTTTTGAATCGAACTGATAAAATAGAAGGTCCGGAAACTTCTGTGAGGCCGTCTGAAGCTTCAACTGTTCAACAACAACAGGAGGCCATCATTACAAAAGAGAAACAAGTAGCACAAGGCAAACAATTATATGGGAGATGGCCAGAAGCTTCGACGAGAATACTAACTTCTCCGGAACTACAAAATATTGACAAAAAAACTCTGCGATTGATAAGAAATGAGATTTTCGCTCGACATAGCTATTTATTCAAATCTGATGACCTTAGAGAATATTTCGGAAGGCAATCATGGTATGTTGGAAAAAATCTAGATTGTAGTAAAATGCTATCAAATCTTGAAAAGGAAAATATTAAAATCCTTCAATCATATGAAAACAGGTAGCCTTATTGTCAATATTCTTCAACTGTCATGCGTTTTGTTTGCTTTTGGGAGCTGTATGGAGACAACTAATGAGATGAAATATATTCCGACAATAACGTCACAAAAGGATAGTTTAAACCCTAAGTTGATGAGGTTATTGGCTGCTTATCCAAATTTTATTAAAGGTGTTCAAGGAAACGAAATCATTTGGGTAGATAGCACGATAATTCAATTCGATGATGGAAAGACTAAATCAATCCTTAATATGCTTGATAGTGCTGACTTGGAGGATCAAATGTTTCAAAATTATCCCAAAGGTAAGTTGGTGGATAAACCACTAAAAAATCATGATCCCGGTAGAATACGTAGCGAATTCTTTTTTAAGAAAATGTATGGAAACACTCCAGATGAAGTTAAAAAAAAGTTGGTTGAAGTTGTTTGGCTCCCAAAACACATTGGGAAAAAGATAATGGTTTCAAAACTGAATGGTGTCGCTGAAAAAATACAGTCAATTTCTGCAGAGCTCGACAAGCACCCGAATCTTTGTAAGTTTTTAGTTAATCCTGGGGGCACATTTGTTTGGCGAAAAATAAAGGGAACAAACCGATTGAGTACTCACAGTTTTGGAATAACAATT
This sequence comes from Chitinophagales bacterium, assembly GCA_038328415.1. Taxonomy (GTDB): domain Bacteria; phylum Bacteroidota; class Bacteroidia; order Chitinophagales; family Saprospiraceae; genus JAGNXB01. The sequence continues at coordinate 1,616 of JBBQMA010000194.1, forward strand.
GACATTAACGTTAAGTACTCTGATTATTGGCAGTGGGACTGTTTATGTGAAAATGAGAGTATGCCTGTCTCATACAAAAACCGAATTCCTTTTGAGATAGTTGATATTTTTGAGAAACACGGATTTATTTGGGGTGGGAAATGGTATCATTTTGACACCATGCACTTTGAATACCGGCCTGAGTTACTATTTGATTAAGATTATTTCCAAATAATAAAAAATAACAAGCCAATGGCAGTTTTACCAACCACACTTCGTAGTTCCGCATCAAGTCGCAACATCCGCATCGCCGCCTTTGGACATCGGGGAGTTGGCAAATCCACGTATTTGACCGCACTTTACGCTATGTTGGTCAACAATACATATCGAGATGTAGATTTCGAATATACAGACGATGATACGGCCGCAAAACTTGCTGAGTACCTCAACGCAGTTGCTGAAAACTACTCAAATACACGCGATTGGCAATTGCCGCCCACAGTTTCGTTACCGCAAGAATTGCATTTTTCACTCCAGAGAAAAGAGCAGAAATACAATCTCAACCTGATAGATTACCGAGGAGAATCCACCACTATCGGAGAAATGACGCAGAATAAAGATCTGCTTGACTTCTTCTCCAGTTGTGACGGGCTGATGATTTTCAATGCAAATGACGCTGCCGACGAAGACCAAATCAATCGCCGCGCCATACATCTTGCCCGACATCAAGATTTGAAATACTTGTTTAGCAGTCTAAAAAATCGTTCCGGCCAACAAAAGCTAACCATACCTGTCGCAATGGTTTATACCAAAAGCGATACCATTGATTTTGGGACACTCAGCCCTGAAGATTGGGTGGAAGAATACAGTTCTTCAATGTTAGAAACGTTGCGAAAAAACGTTCAGGTTTTTCAAACAGTCTTTCTGTCTTCGCAAATGGCATTTTTCAATGTGATGGATAACGATCGTTTCCGACTGACGGAAACAGAGCGTAGTGGAGGAGTCGTGAAATGTGATACAGATGTTGCATATCCACTATTTTGGTTGCTCGACCAAATCCAGCCACATGTAGCGCCCTCTTTACCGCCTCCTAAATCATCTTCAAAATGGTGGATCCTCGGGGCGGCGACAATATTGTTAGTCGGATTTGCGGGGTATTTTTTATCAAGCCAAGCCAATTCCAATATTTCTGAAAAAACGTCGCTGGCCCCTGCCCAGGTTAACACGAAGTCAACTATGGGAAAAACTGCTACAGCATATACAATCAGTTTTATTTTTAACAAAAATGAAAACCGCGCTTCCAAAATCTATATCCGACCTCAACCTTCTACCTCCCAAAGTTGGATAGCAGCCATTGATTGCGGCACACCAGTGAAGGCCATTGGGGAAGCGGTGTATGGACAATTGGTAGAAGGCAGCAATCTTTGGCAACAGGTGGAGTACAGTGGTCAGCGCGGTTATATCCACAAAAAATTTTTAAACCCTACGCCGATCAATTGTCCAACGGAATAATAACCTATCACGATCATCACATCTTTTTCAAAAATGGAAATCATTCAGGCAGACCAATACGTATTCGGTTCCTTTGGGTCAAAAGGCTACCATATTCCGGCATGTAGTGCAGGAGCGGTGCCATTCATCCGCCAAATTGACGAACGATATAAATATTTCGGCGATCCTCAACCGCATCCCGAAATCCAACAGCATTATTTTGCAGCACCCTTAACGCCCAGTGGTGATCGAATGATTATTGGCACTTTTTCCATGACAGGTACTGACAACTTAAATCGCCGCGATGCTTTGGTCAGCAGGGGGATTTTGGTAGATGCGCTGCAATATCAGCGCATCGGTGCAAATCCATACCTGCTTTTTAATGCCTTAAAGCTGGATGACGTAGCAGAAAAGGCCCAGTCGCAACCAGGAGGTTTACCAGTAGTTGAAATCTCTGTTGAACCGGGTTGGATTTTACCGGAACTACGCCCATTACTCGAAAATCTTACTCCAGTGGAAACCCAATTACTTTATGATATAACCAAAAGCCTTTGGCTGCAGGGGAAAGTCAGGTTGCCGCTGAATACGAAAAACGCAGATATACTTAAGTTGGCAGTCTCAATTACGCCTATTTATTTGAAACAAAAACTTGGCCTCACCACTTATTCACGGTTGCTAGGCGAAACCCTCTATTTCGATGTAACCCTATCTGTTAACAAACCTTTGTTTCTCAATAATAATTCTGTTATCCCTGCCTATTTTGATTCCAGATTGGATGAAGTGCTCGATTACATCAAGGACAATAGCAGAGGAGGTTTTGAAGCCTTTTTGCAAATCCCAGATTTAAAGCCCATTCCAAAACCTTCCAAAATCAAGCGTATGCTTGTTAAATTCAATCCTTTCTCAGGTTCTAAAAAACGATAGTCATGCCTTCACAAAACCCAATTGAAATCTGGGCAGAACGATACCGCGCTTTTCGGGACGAATTTTCCACATTTGAACAACGCTGGAACGAGCTCCAAAATCGCCATGAGCAGAGCCTCCGGAGTCTGAATGTCAATCGCGACACTGAATTGGCGGGCATAGATGGAGAGTTACGTTCAAAAAATGAGCAAACAACTACGGATGCAACCCGAAAATCTGCAGCAGCGGAGCAATCTCTCAAGCAAAAACTTGGGAATTTGGGATCGGGAAACGATCGCTCGGAAGCCGAATTGTTAGACGAGGAAGCGTTGATTTTTACCCTAAAAATTCAGCGCGACGATGAAATGCGCAAATTGGGATTGGAAAAGGAGGGCGAGAAATCTCGCATTGTTGCTGAGACAAATATCAGTTTGGGGCCATTAGACCGACAAACTCAGGATTTAACTGTTCAAATCTCTGAATTAGCTCAACCTAAAACTTTTATTCAAAAATTATTATCAATCTTCGGTATTTGGACTGCTCCAGATACTGAATACTTGCGTGCTGCATTGCGGCAAGCAGAAACCGAACGCCATCAATTATTGAAAGTCCAAGAAGATAAATTTCGTGAACTCGATCACCGAAGCGCTACCGATCAGAGCCAATTACTGAAATGGCATCGGGATGCGGTAGAAAATATTGGATTGCTAGGCATGGAAGCGCTTCTGGTTATTAATGCAGAGTTTGACCAAATGCGCGAGGAAAAAGAATCTATAAGTCGACAATTACAACAAGAAAAGGAAAACGAAACCCAACTTATTCAACAAGCTGCAGAAGATAAACGCCGCGAAGCAAATCATTCAGCGGATCTTCGTAAGCAGAAAATTCGTACAGAGATTGAGCGCCAGGTTAATGTTTTAGTTGAGCAACATCGTGTGAAGGAGGAAGACTTGAAATCGAAATTTGAAGCAGCATACCAAGTACTAAAGGAGGCCGAGGTTGGGTTAGAGCAAATATTTGCCACAGCCCTTCCAAATGCGCCAATTTGGGATACATTGTCCAACATATCCGTTTTGGGGGGCGTCACTTCACATTTTTTCCTAGGTACTTTGTCTGACACCATACAGGTTAAAGGATTTACAAAAAATGTAGAATTGAAATGCTGCCTACCGCTTTTTGCTCCGGGTGATGGCCAACCCAACTTAGTGGTTCGGTATGACGATTCTTCCAAAGAGCAGGCCATTTCATTGATGAATTCTCTCATTGGTCGAGCTCTTGCTTCTCTGCCAGGAAGCGAATTGAATGTGGTAGTTGGAGCCTATTCGCCCCGCGAAATCGCCGCACCACTTTGGCAACTCCCAGCTGATTACCGGAAATTCATGCCCTCAGACGAATACCCCGAAAAGGATAAATTCCGGGCACTACTGGCCGATTTAGAGCGCGATACGCACATAAAAGGTAGCAACATCCAAAAGCGGAATGTTTCCAACCTTTTTGAACTCAATGAAGCCCTGGATAAGGATGGAGAAACCCTTCGGTTCAACCTTTTAGTAGTTTACAATCTTTTACAAGACTATTTTTCACATTCAAGTACACTTGTTAATCTGATGAAAACAGGCCCGGAATGTGGCAATAGTTGCATCATCGGTATACAGAATGAAGACCTTGATCGATATTTGGCCGAATCGCATAACAACCAACCTTGGGAAAATTTCGAGCGCAATATTGTGCAAACTGCACAAGTTCTAGACCT
>JBBQMA010000195.1:0-5735 GCA_038328415.1 Chitinophagales bacterium
CCAGAGCCGGGTAATACTGTAATCTCCGGTACAAGATCCGTTTGCTATCACCTGAATCAGTGCTATTTGTGGATCCGGATCGCAATTGTCAAAAACAGTGATCACCGCTGGAGGCGGTATGTTCGGACAAGTAACCGTGACATCCGGAGGAAGCACTGCGCTGAAGTTCGGAGCCGTTAGGTCCAGTATGACAATGGTAAATACAAAGATGGAGTCATTGCCCTGATCATCCACCGCTTCCCAGTTTATGGTAACTACGGTGCCAGGAGGGAGCGTATCACCCAGCATATATTGACCAGTGATCGTAAGGGTGGTATCGACAATATTGGCACCAATGGCCGACTGTACCGTCAGGGAATCCAGATTTAAGGTAAGTATGGCGCCACAATCGTTATCCACAATGAGCGTGTCGGGGCCTTTAAATTCAAAAATAAATTGTTGTGCCTGGGTAGGCAGCCACATACCTGCAAGAAGGCAGATTGTCAGAAGAGAACGTGTCCGGTTCCTTTGCATGCAAATGATTTCAGAAGGTGAAGGAATGGAATGAGCCTCACCGGGAGGCAGGTGCGATACGCCATTAAGGCTATCGTTTGGGATAGGCAGGAAAGATAGGTTCATTGGGATGTACCAGTTAAGGTTGAGGACAAAGCTACAAGCTTTTGAAAATACAGGTTAACTTTTTTTCAATGTGAAACGAAGAAATACCCTAAAACGCTGTTTGAGAAACAACCTTACCATTTGGATCAAGGAGATAATAAACGAATAATTATTCCTCCTCTAACGGGGATATTTCCTTCGGTTCCAAAGAATCTGCATCCGGTAAATGGTTTTTCAGAAAACGGCTCATCTCTTCAGCCGAACGATTCATTTTGATTTCACCAAAGGCATCAACCTCAATGACAAATCCTTTGAGATCGGGGTGCACTTTTGGCTTTTCAGGTTGCTTTTTTTTCTTTGCCATTGTATGCGTATTTATTGCTGTATCGGTGCCAGCCGGTCAAAGTCAGACTGCGCTTTTTGCAAACGTAAAGCAGTTTTTTCCGGTCCCAGGAGTTCCATCATTTGAAAGACGCCGGGGCCTTTCATCGTACCGGCCAAAGCCAGTCGGAATAAGGGTAATATGTTGCCAAACCCGAGGTTGTGCGCGATCAGCCATTCCTTCGTACTGCTTTCCAATGCATCAGCCTCAAAAGGACTAGAGGCCAATAGCATATCATTTAATGCACGAAAATGTGCTGCAGCTTCTGGTTTCCACTTCTTTTGCAACATTTGTTCATCATAAACAGCTACATCCTCAAAAAAGTAATACCCTTCCACAGGTATGTCCTTCGCAAATACAACCCGCTCCTTCATCAATCCACATACACCTGCCAGAAAGGCGCTATCAGCGTGCCAGCCCTTTTCGGCTACAAGGGGTTGGATCTGTAAGGCAAGCTCTTCATTCGAGGCCGCCATTATATATTGTTGGTTAAACCATTTGGCTTTATCAAAATCAAAACGTGCCCCGCTTTTGTGTATTCTTTCCGGAGAGAAGGATTGTATCAGCGCTTCTATGGTAAATATTTCCTGGTCGGTACCGGGATTCCAGCCCAAAAAGGCCAGGAAATTGATCAAAGCTCTGGGGTCAAAACCCTCCTCCCGAAATCCGGTGAATGAATCTTCCTCAGATGCACCTTTCCAGGCTAAAGGAAAAACAGGCATTGCAAACCGGGCTCCATCCCTTTTGCTTAGTTTTCCTTTGCCATCCGGCTTTATGATTAGCGGAAGATGGGCAAACCTGGGCATGCCCTCTTCCCAACCCAGACCACGGTACAATAACACATGATGAGCTGTACTCGGCAGCCATTCTTCGCCGCGGATGACATGTGATATGGCCATGAGCCGGTCATCTACTATATTGGCCATATGGTAGGTAGGCATGCCATCTGATTTGAGGAGCACCTTGTCATCCAGTTCATCCGATCGGAAGGTCACTTCACCCCGTACAATGTCATGCACCGCAATATCCTGGCCGGGTTCTACTAGTAGCCGAATGACCCAGGGATCGCCTGATGCCAATCGATCCTGCACATCCTCCGGATCCAGCGACAGGCTGTTGCGCATATCGAGACGCATCCGGTGGTCATATTGGGGCGAGGGATATCCGGCCTGACGGAGTCGTTCCCTTTTTTCCTCGAGCGCGGTTTCGCTATCGAAGCCATAATACGCTTTGCCGGCAGCTACTAGTTGTTCGGCATATTGTCTGTAGATGGCTTTGCGCTCTGACTGGCGATATGGTCCGAAAGCACCTCCGATTCCTGGTCCTTCATCTGGTTGCAGACCGCACCATTGGAGTGCTTCAAGGATATAGGCTTCTGCTCCGGGCACGTAGCGGTTCTGGTCGGTGTCTTCTATCCGCAAGATAAATACACCCTGGTGCTGACGGGCAAAGAGGTAATTGTATAACGCCGTGCGGATCCCCCCAATATGCAACGCTCCGGTAGGACTAGGAGCAAAACGAACGCGAACATTTGACATACAAACGTGTTTCTCTATCACTTTAGAAAAAAATACGAAGAAAACTCCTTATTTTCTAAGATTTTATATCCTTAAAAGCAGCGGATCAGGATTGGATGGCGTTTACAAGCCATTGGCCTTCCACAACTTCAGTGTGCAAAGGTAGTTAATAGCGCCTTGGAAATGTTGAAGCCGAAAGTGCAAACGCCCGTGAATGTTCGATCATATGTACCTGATTAAGACGCCCCGATTTATCCAAGCCCTGTTTCCACGATTCATGTGGCGCGCTGAAACGAATGAAAAAGTCGTTCACCTGACGTTTGATGACGGTCCTATACCGGAGGTCACTCCTTGGGTACTCGGCCAATTGGAACAATACGATGCCAAGGCTACCTTCTTTTGTGTCGGTCATAACATCGAAAAACACCCGGACATCTATCGCAAAGTCGTCGAAGCTGGCCACCTGACAGGCAACCATACGTATAATCATCTGGACGGCTGGACCACAGACAACATGACGTATTTCCGGAATATACGTAAAGCATCCCGTCTGGTAGACAGCAATCTTTTTCGGCCGCCTTATGGCCATATGTTACCCAGTCAGGCCCAATTCCTGCAGCGGCACTATCAGGTCGTCATGTGGGATGTCCTCAGTGGTGATTTTGATCCGTCACTCGACCAGCAATTGTGCCTGGATAATATCCTTCGCCATGTACGTCCTGGTTCGATCATTGTTTTGCACGACAGTGTCAAGTCCTTTGCCAAATTGAAATTTGTGTTGCCCCGATTATTGGATACCCTGCACAGCCAGGGTTACACATTTGGCTCGGTCCCGGCTGCTGTACCTGCTTACCAGGCACAGGAGGACACCATGGTCCTTCAGCCCGCCTGATACCCTGTAATGGCAATGCCTAAGTAGTTGTTACAACGATGAATTTACCTGGACATCAAAGGGTAATTCAGCACTATTGGCACCTAACTGATGATGCGGACCATACTGCAATACTTCAAGGACAAATTGGTAGAAACATAACTATCATAGCTGCGGCAAAGAGCATGAAGAGGCCCGCTATGCTGGGCAGGCTGTGTGAAGGGAAACTTACACACCCCCTTCTGAGTTGAGTAAGGGTGAAATTCTCAGCTGAACCCGATTTCTGTTCAGGCTAAGAGGAGACATTTCAACCATTAAGTGAACACCAAAACGACCAGACTTTTAACTTCCAAACTAACTTTCGGACGACAAAAACTCGGTTCACAATTTCGCAAAACTAAACCCTGAACAGACCCATTTGAGACACACAAGCCAACCTGGGGTTTTTAAAAGTTTCCCACTACACTTTAAAAAATAAATTTAGCCTGCACAAATTGGCAAATTTCGGGTTGGCCCCATTACAAAAGCCAATATACGAGCAAACCCCAAAAGCGCCAATTACCCATCGCACCAGGTGATTTTTATCATCTTTTAACGTTTTCTCAAAAAAACGTGCAGGTATATATATATTTCAATTACCTTTGTGAGCGAGTATTCACTTACATTGTAAATAAATAAAGATGAACGGCAAAAATAACATCGCAATAGGCTTCCTGACAATGGGATTTTTTATGGCTTATGGCTTTCTTCTAATCTATCTGCGAGACTTTGCTCCGGGTAAGGAAGAATGGGTAAACTCTTACAGCATTGGCAAGCACTTTGAGAGCCGATTGGCTCACGTTCACGGAAATTTGTTTGCCTTTCTAAACATCCTTATCGGTTATTTGCTTTTACATTTCAGCGACAGACTGCAAAGCGTTAAAACCATCTCTTGGCTGGCACTTACAGGATTGTTAATGCCGATAGGAATATTAACGGAGGTCTATTTTGGGTTGCCTCCTGCATTAGTATTAATTGGAGCAATAGCAATGACAACCTCCGTGATTTGGTTAGGATTTTCTTTTTTAAAAATGAAATCATTAAGTTAAAGGAAAATGACGTCAACAATTTCAGATAGACAACTTGAGATTATAGAAGCGGCGAGTAAAATACTAACCGCATCAGGTGTAAGTGGATTGACAATTAAGAACCTTGCTAAGGAAATGAAGTTTTCCGAAAGTGCCATTTACAGGCACTTTACAAGCAAAGAAGAAATAATTATTGTCTTACTCGAATATTTGGCGGAAAGTATGGACGAACGTTATACTAATGCAATTTCTTCTGAACAAACTCCAGAAGAAAAATTTACAACACTTTTTCAAAATCAGTTTTCATTTTTTAAAAAGAACCCCCACTTTGTAGTGGCGGTTTTTTCTGATGGACTTATGAAAGAAAGTCAAAACATCAACGAAACCATATTGAAAATAATGGGCGTAAAAATGAAACACTTGATGCCTATTATTTTGGAAGGACAACAAAAGAAAGTATTTACGAGCGTTATAAAATCTGATGAATTGATGCAGATCGTGATGGGTACTTTTCGACTGCTAATGTTCAAATGGCGAGCAGCAAACTTTCAATTTGATATAAGCAGAAACGGAGATAATATGATACAATCGGTTTTAACTCTAATCAAAACCAAATAGAAATGAAAAAAACACTTCAATATGGAATTGCATTCATCTTGGCTGGTTTTGGTTTACTTACTTTGTTTTTAAGCACATCCGTAATATTTGACTTTTTTGGCATTAGAGCTAAAGAAGGCAATTATGTTTTATTTGTTGTTTGGTCAAATTTCATCAGTAGTATTCTATACTTGTTTGCTGCTTATGGATTTATCAAGGGCAAGACATGGACAGCTTTGCTTTTAGGCATTTCAACTCTCATTCTTATAGCAGCCTTTATTGGGCTTAAAATTCACGCAAGTTCAGGCGGTATATATGAAACAAAAACTACCGGTGCAATGGTTTTTAGAATTTCAGTAACGCTTGTATTTGCAATCATTGCTTATTTCGCAACTCCAAAAAATAAAATATGAAAACGATAATAATAATTTTAGCTGGAAGTGTTTTACTATTCTCTTGCAATAATGCAACAAAGGAACAAGAGAAAGTAAAAACGAAAACTGTCTCACAAGAGCCAGAACATCAACACGATGAAAACGAAACCATTGAACTCAACAATGGTAAAAAATGGAAAGTAGATGAAAATATGATAACGCATATTCGCAATATGGAAAATGATGTATCGAATTTCAAGGGAACAACATTGACAGAATACAAAACCCTTTCGGAAAACTTACAGAAAAACGTTGATTTACTTACTTCCA
>JBBQMA010000196.1:0-5723 GCA_038328415.1 Chitinophagales bacterium
TATGATATCTGTATTGAATATATTTTGGATTTTGGATAGGCTTGCCATTAATGTGTACCTGTCGGTTGAAGATCTGGAGTGTATCGCCTGGAAGTCCGATACAACGTTTTATGTAGTGGTCTTTTTTGTCCATCGGCCGTGTAGTCAACATACGAGACGAAAAATTGGGGGGGAGTTTACCTGTACGTTGAAGATCGATGTAGCTGTAAGTGCGATTTGGTGTGATAACAACGCTATCGCCTTCAGGGTAATTAAATACTACAGGATCATATCGTTTGACTTTCTCCCAGCCTGGCACTCTGAAGTAAGGAAGGGAGGGTGATTTAAGGTAAGATTCCCGATCGAAAAATGGCAGTCTATTGTGTAATAAAGGAATCATTGCAATAGTCTGAGGGGTGCGAATGCCATAATTCGCCTTGCTCACAAAAAGAAAATCACCGGTTAGAAGAGATCCTTCCATGGAACTAGTAGGGATCACATAGGCTTCGATAAGGAACATCCGAATGAAGGCTGCTGCGAATACTGCAAAGATGATAGCCTCGGTCCATTCACGTAAAACTCCCTTTTTGTAGGGGTTCTTTTGCTCTAACTTTTTGAGTTGGTATTGATCGTTCTTTTCACGATACTCATCTAACTTGGTAAAATACGCCTTTTCCTGCTCGAGGACCGGGCCGTTATAAGAAAAGCGGTGTAGGTAGAAAAAATAAAGAGGGCCAAAAACTACCGATAAAAAGGCATCGGCAAAGCTAAATCGACCGAACGAACGAGCGAGGTCAACACACATTCCGGCATAAATAAAGAAATTTACGATAGGGAAAAGCAGCCAGAAAGCATATCCGGGCTTCCTTCCAATGATTTTAGCCCAAGTGGCAAAATTTAAACCTGGAATTAATCCATAATGGGCAGGCTGATCAGCTTTAGGGAAAATTCGGTAAAGCGCAATGCTCAAAAGTATGTAGCCAGCCAGTAAAAAAAGCAAAATGCTCATCTGTGTAAATGTTTTAAGACCTACAAAGATATGTCAATTTCCTACCCTGAACGATTGATTGGGACTAAGTCATTCTATCCAGCGACAGAATTTGTCCAATAATCGACTAGGCAAACTTCGATGCCATTCAATAAACTTCAGCTTCTATCTTGAGTTTTTCTGGCTTTTTTATTTCCTTAAACCAGACTTTGATATGTTTTTCGATAATACCCTTTCGGTTAGGTCGCAATTCAATTCGGATTTCACCTGTATCTCCAGGAAGGACAGGTGAGCTTTTCCACTCCGGGGCCGCGCAACCACAGGTCGTCCGCACATTGTCTATGACTAATGGTTTAGTGCTGGAATTGAGGAATGTAAATACAGTGGATCTTTCCTCGGACAGTTTGATTTTGCCAAAGTCATGGCTCTTTGATGAGTGCCAGGTTATTTGAGCGGCTAGTGAACCGCTGGATCCACAGAGGACGATAAGAACCAAAAGAGAATAACACCTACAATCAGTTTTTGGTATCATCGGGAAGTCTATAAAAGCCCATAACAGTAGACTTGTTTTGTAATTGTCCTTTTAGTACCAATGTATCCATTTGTATTTGTATAATCCGAATAGTCTCCTTTTTTTTCCCATCCGGACGGATGATTAAAGCTGGGAAATCCATTTGCCATTTTCCAAACTCTTCATAACCCCCATACCATTCCAATAAATAGTCACCTTTTCCGTCAAAATGTAAGATAACGGGAGATGTCTCTACTTGCCAAACTGAATCTTCAACAGACAATGAATATGCTTGCCAATTTCCAACAATAGGGAAAGGGGTATCTTGTCTGCTACATTGTGCAATCAAAGCAGACATTATCAGGATCAGGGTAATACGAAATAGATTCAAAAGAAATTGGACTGAAGGATGAACGCTAGTGCACCACTAAGAAATCCCAACGCGGCTATCCAGGTGATATTGCGGAGGTACCAGATGAAATTAATTCGTTCCATACCCATAGCAGCAACACCTGCAGCAGAGCCAATAATAAGCATGCTGCCTCCTGTGCCGGCTGAATAGGCTATGAAATGCCAAATTTTATCGTCCACAGGCAAGGTATACATGCCCATGGTTGCGGCGACAAGAGGGACATTATCAATGATAGCGGAAAAGACGCCTAAAAGTAAAACTACAACGTTCGTTGACGGTATTGCCACATTTAGTTTCTCTGCGGCCAAACTCAGAAGCCCCACCTGATGTCCTGCAGCATTCATTACTGCAGCTGATTCTAAGGCGGTAACTGCGGATAAAATGCCAAGGAAGAAAATAATACTAGTCATTTCGATTCGGCTCAATGCGTAATTAACGCTGAGATGGAACTTGGCGTCATCATCCTGATCTTCCTTTCTGAGGAGGTATTCTGAAATCAACCATACAATGCCGAGGCTTAGCATGATGCCCATATAAGGAGGGAGATGAGTAACAGCCTTGAAGACAGGAACAAAAAGCAGACCACCCAATCCGACGAAGAAAATGATTTTGCTGGTGGCAAGCCGACGAGTTGGTTCCTCCCCGGCCTTCATTTCGCGTGGCGTTATTTTACCACGGAAAGCCGGCAAAAAACTACCAATTATCCCTGGAATGATTACACACACCAGGGAGGGAATAATGAGATGTTCTATTAAACCAATAGTTGATACCTTTTTGCCAATCCATAACATCGTTGTTGTCACATCACCAATTGGGGACCATGCCCCTCCAGCATTAGCACCAATGACCGCCAGAGATACGAACCATAATCGTTCCTCCCTTTGGGGTACCAGCTTGCGCAGTAAGGATACCAACACAATTGTGCAAGCCAGGTTGTCAAGGGCCGCCGACATAAAAAAAGAAAGAACCAAAATAATCCATAACATGGTCCTCTTTTCAGTTGTTTTAATCCGATCGGTAATAACTTTGAAACCATGGTGAATGTCAACAAATTCGACAATTGTCATCGCTCCCATGAGGAAAAGGAGAATTTCAGCAATTTTTCCTACATGATGAAGGAGGACGGGTTCCATTTCCCCAATCAGATGGTCATGGGAGACAACATCAATATTTCCCAGTGATATAATCGCCCAACTTATCGCCCCCATAAGTAGAGCGGGAACTGATTTGTCTAATCTTAAAGGATGTTCAAATACAATGAGTGTGTACCCAATAATAAAACAACAGATAAGTGCCAGAATCATAATCCCCATTTAATAGGCAGCAAATATAAGTAGGTATGCTTCATCACTGGTGTAAAACGTAAACTTTATAAGGACACTTTTGCTCATAGTTTGTCTAGGGCCATGGTTCCTTGTACTTTTGCAATGAATTTGAGATTATGGTTAAAATAGGCGCAATCGAGCTAGGCTCGTTTCCTCTACTCCTGGCTCCAATGGAGGATGTCAGTGACCCGCCATTTCGTGCTCTATGTAAAGCACAAGGCTGCGATTTGATGTTCACAGAGTTTATTTCTGTGGAAGGATTAATTCGTGACGCGAGCAAGTCATTGCAGAAGTTGGACATATATGATGAGGAGCGCCCTATCGGTATCCAAATATTTGGTGCCGAATTGGATTCAATGGAGCGGGCAGCGAGGATTGTAGAAGCAGCTCGTCCGGAAATTCTGGATATCAACTTCGGTTGTCCTGTCCAAAAGGTAGTTTGTAAAATGGCGGGAGCGGGCATTTTGAGGGATATTCCCAAGATGGTGGCCCTTACGGATGCTATTGTAAAATCAACAAATCTGCCTGTGACGGTAAAAACAAGACTAGGCTGGGATGATGACACGATTTTTATTGAAGAAGTTGCAGAGCGTTTGCAGGATGTTGGTATAAAGGCGATTTCCATTCATGGTCGCACCAGAAAACAAATGTATAAGGGCGAAGCTGATTGGTCACGGATAGCCAATGTGCGAAATAACCCAAGGATGCATATTCCGGTCTTCGGTAATGGTGACATTGATTCGCCGGTTAAAGCGTTGGAATACAAGAATAGGTATGGTATCGATGGTATAATGATAGGAAGGGCATCGATAGGATATCCTTGGATCTTCCGGGAAATTCGCCATTACCTTGAAACAGGAATCCTACTTGATCCTCCAACAATATCAGAACGAGTTAATGCGGCTAGTCAACACCTTACACATTCCATAGAGTGGAAGGGACTGAAGTTGGGTGTCCTCGAAATGCGCAGACATTATACGAATTACTTTAAAGGACTCGAAGGCGTTAAAGTATTCCGCGCAAAACTTGTTACAGAAGAAGACCCGGTTATACTTTTTGAATTGCTGGAGGAGATAGAAACCAATTATTCACTGGCAGGAGCATTAGCCCAGGCCTGACATTAACCCAATCCGTTGATTTTTCACGTCAATCAACTAGACCGCGAATTCCTTGAGTTAATAGGACAAAAGGCAGAGGAATTAGGCATGCCTGCTTACCTGGTGGGAGGATTTGTCCGGGACAAACTATTAGGTAGACAAACAAAAGATCTGGACATTGTTTGTGTTGGCAGTGGTATCTCCCTGGCCGAGCGTGTGGCACAGGGTTTGATCCCCGTTCCTAATGTTACAGTGTTTAAACGGTTTGGCACAGCGATGTTTCATTATAAAGGAAGGGATGTCGAATTTGTAGGCGCCAGGCGAGAGTCCTACATGGAGAATTCCCGGAAGCCAGCGGTAGAAGAAGGTACGTTGGAAGATGATCAATTCAGGAGAGACTTTACAATCAATGCGTTGGCTATCAGTTTGAATGCTTCAAATTTTGGGGAGTTACTGGATCCATTCGAAGGCATAAAACATTTGACTGAAAAGCGAATTAAAACACCTCTGGAGCCCGGCAAAACGTTCTCGGATGATCCTTTACGTATGTTACGCTGCATCCGGTTTGCAACACAATTGGGATTTACCATTGACGATGAAACGTTACAGGCTATTAAACGATACAAGGATAGGATTCGGATCGTTTCTCAAGAACGGATTACCACTGAATGGAATAAAATATTGGCGGAACCTAAACCATCAATAGGCTTAAAATTGATTTTTGAGACAGGGCTCATGGCATTGATTTTTCCTGAAATGACAGCATTGCATGGGGTTGTCTATCAGGATGGGGTGGGGCACAAGGATAATTTTTACCACACGTTGGAAGTCATAGACAATTTATCCCTTAAAACGGATGATCTATGGTTACGCTGGGCAGCAGTTCTGCACGATATCGCTAAACCTGCCACCAAACGTTTTGAAGAGGGGATTGGTTGGACCTTTCATGGCCATGAAGCTTTAGGGGCATCTATGGTACCTAAACTTTTTAGGCGCATGCGATTACCTCTGGACCATAAAATGAAATTTGTACAGAAACTTGTGCGGTTGCACCTTCGACCGATAAGTCTGACCAAAGAAGACATCACAGACTCAGCCGTTCGCAGGTTGCTCTTTGATGCCGGTGAGGATTTGGAGGCCCTGATGTTGCTTTGTGAAGCTGATATAACATCAAAAAATCCCAAAAAGGTAACTCGCTATCTTGATAATTATATCCATCTGAGGGATAAACTCCAGGAGGTGGAGGAACATGACCGGATTCGGAATTGGCAGCCGCCTGTCACCGGTGAAATGATTATGGCCACTTTTGGGATTGGACCTTCCAGAGAGGTTGGGCAAATAAAGAACAGGATTAGAGAGGCTGTATTGGAAGGTGAAATAGTAAACTCCGTTGAGGAAGCTAAAGCTATGA
>JBBQMA010000197.1:0-5718 GCA_038328415.1 Chitinophagales bacterium
GTCGCAATCATCTTACAGCGGCATGTCAATGGAAGGTTACTGCCTATATGGATAATTTGCTGGCGATGCGCGAAGCGCAAGCAAACGGTGCCAGTGAAGCAATCATGTTGAATGTAGCGGAGCAGCTTTGCTGTTTCAGCACGGGCAATCTGTTGTTATGGGATGGTGAAGTTTTATCCTGTCCGCACCCGGCTTCAGGTGCATTGCCGGGCACTACACTGGAGCTGCTCCTTTCGACCTACAACGTTGATTTACCTATACGGCAAAAAGTGCTCGATTATAATGACTTAATGGGGGCTCCGGGCCTTTATAAATTGAATAGTTTGTCAGGAATACAACCGATAGATGCCCTCGATCACAGGCTTTTGAAAAGTGGGAGCATGCCTTTATTAAATACTATTCGCACGATCATCAGAGAAGATGTCATTGCGGAGTGCGGCTTTTTTAAGGGCAAAGGCATGCTTCCCTGGCTGGAAGTTTAACCGGCCCAGCCTTCCCTATCCAGGCTGCGATACTGGATCGCTTCCGCAAGATGTTCGACCTGGATGTCTTTGGTTCCTGACAGATCAGCAGCCGTGCGGGCTACTTTTAATATGCGATCATAAGCCCGAGCGGAAAGTTGAAGCCGTTGCATGGCTGTTTTCAGGAGTATCAGCCCTGCTGCATTTATTTGGCACACTTCCTGAACCATGCGGCTGGGCATCTGCGCATTACAGTAAATGTCTTTAAGATCCTTGAATCTTTCGGTTTGGATATTTCGTGCTGTTTCTACCCGTTGTCGAATATCCTGACTTTTTTCGATGGGTCGTTCAAAACGTGCCAATTCATCATAACTGACCGGTGTGACTTCCACATGAAGATCGATCCGATCCAGCAGTGGGCCGGAAATTTTATTCAAATATCGTTTCACGACGCCTGGTCCACAGACACAATCTTTTTCAGGATGGTTGTAATATCCGCATGGACAGGGATTCATGGATGCTATGAGCATAAAACTGGCGGGATAGTCTATACTAAACTTTGCCCTGGCGATAGTGACACGACGTTCCTCCATCGGTTGACGAAGCACTTCGAGTACGGTGCGTTTAAACTCGGGTAGTTCGTCAAGAAAGAGGACACCATTGTGGGCCAGGGATATTTCTCCTGGATGTGGATTTGAGCCACCTCCTACAAGGGCTACATCACTGATCGTATGATGGGGACTTCTGAATGGTCGGGTGGTAACTAAACCGCCACCTGAGGGCAGCACCCCAGCAACACTATGGATTTTTGTGGTCTCCAGGGCTTCTTGCAGTGATAATGGTGGAAGAATGGTGGGCATCCGGCGAGCCAACATGGTTTTACCTGCCCCCGGAGGTCCGATCAGAATGGCATTGTGGCCTCCTGCTGCAGCCAGTTCCAGCGCCCTCTTTATATTCTCTTGTCCCTTAACATCGGAAAAATCGACAGAGTACTGATCCTGTTGCTCGGCAAAGAGATCCCGAGGTTGCATTAGGGTGGGTGTGAGCTCCTGTTCACCGTTAAAAAAGTCGATCGCTTCGGTCAGATTTTCAATTCCATACACGGAGAGGTTTTTGACGATAGCTGCTTCCCTTGCATTTTCTTTAGGAAGGATGATCCCTTTATATTGATCCTTTCTGGCCTGGATGGCGACGGGCAGACTGCCCTTAACCGGGCGCAGTCCGCCATCCAAAGAGAGCTCGCCCAGCATAATATACTGATCAAATGAAGCAGCAGGTATCTGGCCGGAAGCAGCCAGGATACCAAGCGCAATAGGCAAGTCATATGCAGATCCTTCTTTACGGACATCAGCCGGTGCGAGGTTGATGACTATTTTTTGGCGTGGCATTTTATAGCCGACATTTTTTATTGCGGATTCAATCCGTTGGAATCCCTCCCGTACGGCATTATCAGGAAGACCAACCATATGGTAACCGATGAGGGTTTGACCAGTAATTGCACCACCCGTATTCACTTCTACAGTTATGGTCCGGGCATCTACGCCATGGACGGCACTTGAGTACGTTTTTACAAGCATAAAGAGGTGTTATTTGCTATCTGTTGCATACAGGTGTTCAATTTGTTGAGCGTATTTGTGCATGATGACTCTTCTTTTCAGTTTTTGGGTAGGTGTCAGTTCGGCTTCACTCCCATCTATCTTGACAGGCTCCCAGGGATCATCAAGAAGGAGAAATTTTTTAATTTGCTCCACCTTTCCGAACTGCGGGTTGATACTATCGATGATGCGTTGATATTTATCGATAATCATAGGATGATCAAGCATCGTTTTGTCATCATTCCAATTAATTCCTTTATGCCTGCACCAATCTTTCAGGGCTTCTTTTGAGGGAACAACCAGTGCGGCTACATACTTTTTGTTATCACCAAGGACCATGGCCTGGTCGACCAGGAAGGACTCCTTTAGTTTGCTCTCTATTGGAGCAGGCGCTACATATTTGCCTCCGGACGTTTTTAATAATTCTTTTTTCCTGTCGGTAATTTTTAAAAAGCGGGTACCATTTTCATCGGACTCCCAACGCCCTACATCACCGGTACACAGCCATTGATCGCCATTAATGAGGCGAAAAACCTTTGCATTTTCCTCGGGTTTATTGTAGTATCCCATCATGACACTTGGGCCTTTGACCAATATTTCACCTTCACCCGGCCCATAATGTTCATCTGCTTCATCGATCCACACCTCAGTTCCTGCAATCGGAATACCAACGGTCCCCAATTTGGATTTTCCGGGTTCGAAATGAGAAAAGGATATGGCAGGGGCAGTTTCAGTAAGGCCATAACCTTCCCGAACAGGAATGCCTGCATAAGAAAAGACCTGTGCTATGCGCACCGGGCAGGGAGCAGCGCCGGTGATAATGCCACGCAGATCGCCACCAAGGGCTTCCCGCCATTTGCTGAAGATCAGCTTGTCGGCAATCTTCTTTTTAATGGCATCCCAACCTGTATATGTTTTGTCATAGGCATAATCTTCCGTCAACTTAAGCGCCCAGAAGAACAGCCCCCTTTTGACACCTTTTAATGCCATGCCCTTGTTATAAATTTTTTCGTAAACCTTCTCTAGTAGCCTTGGTACCGTTGTGAAAAAATGAGGTCGAATGCGCTTCAAATCGCCTTCTTCTCCACCCAGCCGTTCAGGTACCGAAAAATAGGTAGAAATACCAGCATACATATAGGCGAAGGAGACGGCGCGTTCAAAGACATGGCAAAGTGGCAAAAAACTTAAACTGCGCATACCGGCAGAGATGGGAATCAGCGGTAATATGGTTTTCACATTGAACACAATGTTTTTGTGACTGACCATTACCCCTTTTGGGAAGCCGGTAGTGCCTGATGTATAGATAATGGTTACCAGCTCTTCGGGTTTTGTAGCACTGGAAATACGTTTAATGGCTTCGGTATCCTCCGTCAATATGTCGCGCCAAAATGGGATTTCTTTTCGTTGGTCAAAACTGATTAACAGTTTAAGATCAGGCACTTCTTTGGCTGCGTCGGTAATTTTTTGGAAGAGATCCTGCCCACCCATAAATGCTGCTTTGGCGCCAGCATCACGAAAAATGTAAACATAGTCAAGGCTGCTAATGGTCGGATATACAGGAACACTAACTAAACCGGCAAGTTGACAGGCCAGATCAGCTATGACCCATTCGGGCCTGTTTAGATAATCGACAATGATCACCCGATCGCCGGGAATGAGGCCTTTTTGAAGTAATCCTGCAGCCAACTGCTCAGCATCTCGGATTATTTGTCCGGTAGACCACCAGCTATCTTTATCTGCATAGCGGTATCCAAAAGCTTGATTTTGAGGAAAGTGGGCTTCTTGGTAGTAGATGAAGTCAAATAATCTGTTTATGTCCTCTTTTGTCATTCGCGGAAATTTCTTTGCTGAAAAATAGAACTTTTCTTGATATCAATGACAAATTATGCAAGATCCAAGGAGAATACTTTTTGGGGAAAGGGAATTATAAAGCGATTAGCTAATCTGACGAATGGACTTTAGCAGTCGCATTTAATTTCTTGCTAACATATGTATCTGTACCTTTACAATATAAAGGCTTAGGTTTGTTTTTTTGAAATAAAATATAAGACATTCATTATGAAAAGAATAGCTTTATTAATCGTCACTTTATTGCCCATCGTCCTTCATGCCCAGCAATCAGAAATTGGAATTTCACTCAATGGGTGGAATTATCAGGGCGACATCGTACCCAATTCCCCACCCTACCTGCCGGAAACCAAGCCTGGTTTTGGACTTTTTTACCGCAACACATTCCACAACAATTTTGCCTTTAAATTAGGCGGAGCGTATGGACAGATTCAAGGTGATGACCGCAACTTTGATGAGCGGTTGATCTCAAATCCGTTGCTCAACTTCAAAACGAATTTTTTTGCTGCCAATGGCACCATAGAATGGAATATCTGGGGCCGTGAACGCCGCAATCTGCGTATTTATGATGCAAGTGGTAATCGCATACCCTATGATGAATTGGTTGGAGATGGATCCAAAGCCTATTATGATGGTGATGGTGCACTGATAGAACGAAAATTGCGCCTTAATCGCAGTGTTTCACCTTATCTTACAGGTGGCATTGGGGCTGTGTTTTTCGACCCGGAAATAGGAGCTGAGGACAACCCTACACCCAAGCCTCTGACGCAAAAGGAACTTGAGCAAGACTATTCGAAGATTAATTTTACAACGCCATTTGGTGCAGGACTTAAGTTTTACTTGAATGACCGCTGGACATTAGGCGTAGAAGCACTGTTAATACCAACTCACGCTGACTATATTGATGGATTCAGCGACTCCAGAGATCCGGAAGACAATGATTGGTTATCGACGGCGAGTTTAGGATTATCTTATCGGATTGGCAAGGCGGATCGCGACAAGGATGGCGTAGCCGACAAAGATGACCGTTGCCCTGATGCGGCTGGCTCGGTAAATCTGGCAGGATGCCCCGACGCCGATGGAGACGGTATTCCCGATATTGATGATCAGTGCCCTACCCAAGCCGGACCCGGGAATACAGGTGGGTGCCCGGACAGGGATGGCGACAGCATAGCGGATAAAGATGACCGTTGTCCGGATGTCTTTGGATTGAAGGCAATGAATGGCTGCCCGGATACGGATGGCGACGGAATCATTGATAGTGAAGATGAATGTCCTACCTTAAAAGGTCTGGCAAGTATGAATGGCTGTCCGGATACGGATGCTGACGGCATTGTGGATAAGGATGATGACTGCCCTAAAGAAGCAGGTCCTGCTGGTACAAAAGGCTGCCCTGATCGCGATAACGATGGTATTGCCGACAAAGATGACCGTTGTCCGGATGCTTCAGGTGCTGCCAGCTTAAAGGGATGTCCGGATCGTGACAAAGACGGAGTAGCAGATATTGATGACAAATGTCCGGATATTGTGGGCCCCATTTCCAATTCTGGCTGCCCGGAATTGACCAAAGAGGACAAAGCCAAAGTTGAGTTTGCCATTCAAAATGTACAATTCCAAACAAATAGCGCCCGACTACGATCGGCATCGTTTGCTGTGTTGGATGACATTGTCTCTATTATGAATCGCTACCCGGCGTACGCATTGCGTATCGAAGGCCATACGGATAGCGATGGTTCGGATGCTTTCAATCAAAAATTGTCTGAAGGCCGTGCAAAAAGTTGCTATGACTATTTACTAAAAGAGGGAGTAGCGGG
>JBBQMA010000198.1:0-5705 GCA_038328415.1 Chitinophagales bacterium
GTCGACCGAGGATTGCAAATCATAACCGCAGCGTCATGAGGGACGGAGTCGTTATTGGTTGATCGTTTGAAGGCCAACCATGAACTTACAAACACCAAACCCCAAACAACTAGCCTCAAAGCCTAAGTAATTCTCCCATGATGTTGGAATGTTGGGTGTTTGATGTTTGGGACATGTCAAACTCCGAAACCAAACGTTTGGAAGTTGGTACTGCGCAGTTTGAACCGACCGAGGACTACTAAACGCTAAACCTACCTGTTTCACAACGGTAGGCAGGCATTTCAACGCTTCAACGAATAACCTCATAACCTACCTGGCTTCGCGACGGTAATAAAGCCGAATAAACGCACAAACGAATAACCATAGATAGCGGGGGAATGGAAGGACAAACTGCCAAACTTTCAAACACTCGAGCACCCCTAAACTCTAAACCACTAAACTCTAAACCTTCTAAACTCAACCCCAAACAACAACCTCCAAACAAATAGCCTCAAAGCCAATGAAATTTTCTCTAGTTGTTTGATGCCTGCTTACCGTCACATAGTAGGTAGGTTGGGAGTTTGATGTTTGAGCAAACCCAATCGACTAACCATCAACAAACAATGACCAACGAAAGCCAACCATACAACTTTTACACTACGCGACGGCAGGCTTGTTTTTCCAACAACCATGCACATATTTGAAAATTCTTAATAATCATCTAACTTAGCACGGTCATTCACGTCGGACCTGGTCACATGTTCCCCTGATCCAACATTTTATTTAACCAAATTCTTTCCTGTTATGGCCATACTTAAGATTTCCAAGACGCCTCTGGAGAAGATAGCGCTCAGTTGTTCCGGCGGCGGATACCGTGCGGCTACCTTTCACCTGGGCACAATGGCTTATCTGCACCGCTTGCAATACAACGGGGAGCCGTTATTAGAACACGTTAAAATGATTTCCACTGTATCCGGAGGTACTATCACTGGCGTGGTATATGCGTTGAGGAAACAACAAGGAGATAGCTTTGAGACGATTTATCATTTCCTTGTCGATAATATTTCCCGTCTCGACCTGGTAAAATCCGGGATCGAATCCATGAATCCTAACGCTGTATTCAAGAATAAAAACAAGCGACGGAATATTATAAATGCGTTCGCCGAGAATTATAATGAACATTTTACGGGCGGTGCGACATTCAAGGTATTTAATAACATGTCATCCCATCTGGAAGCTGTTGTGTTTAACAGTACTGAATTTAAAAACGCCATTAATTTTCGTTTTCGAAATAAAGCTTCGGGACGGTTTGGCAATGCCGAAAATGTCATAAAGCCAGAGGTGGCAGAGGAAATTAAATTGGCCGACGCCATCGCATGTTCCGCCTGTTTTCCAGGTGGTTTCGAGCCCATGATGTGGCCCCGGGATTTTGTCCATGACGATGCGCCAAATCTTAAAGCTTTCGCTGCAAATGCAGA
Source organism: Chitinophagales bacterium (assembly GCA_038328415.1). GTDB lineage: Bacteria > Bacteroidota > Bacteroidia > Chitinophagales > Saprospiraceae > JAGNXB01. The sequence goes on from JBBQMA010000198.1 coordinate 1,458, forward strand.
ACCTATCGGCATTATGGATGGGGGAATTTATGATAATCAGGGAATAGACAGCATCCTAGGCTATAAAAAGAGAGCTGGGGCGCTGCCTTATTTTGATTTGGTAATTATCTCAGATGTGGCCTCACCGTACATGGATCCATTCCGATTTATGGAGGATAAGCCCAAGGAAGGGTTCCGGATGCTCAATCTCAAACAGGTAATTCAGCGGGTCAATCGTTGGCGAAAGGGAATCGGCTGGTCCCTGTTTATTTTCGCCCTTCTTTTTGGACTCACTCCCTTTATATGGAATTATACGAATACGATGTGGACTGGGCTATGTGTCGGAGTGGGCATCGTTCTCTTCTTGGCATGGATGCTGTATATTCGTACGACAAAGAAATTAATGGCCATCCCCGGACAAATGATGAAGAGCCTGTCTCTGCAGATTCCGGATTTTTACAGGGATAAATTTTCCCACTTGCATATAGAAGCTATTTCGGTGCGACGTTTGGAGCCTCTGGTAATGGATCGGGTCAACTCACTCATGACGCTGTTGTCCAATGTTTTTTTGAAAGTTGTGCGCAGATTAAATTATAATAAATTATACGCCAACACAGATTATAGCTACCGACGGATTACCACGCTGATTAAGGAGCTCACCGAAGTTGATTTTAGTCGTAAGAATAAGCAAACGGAAGGAATGGGTACTGATACCACAAAACCGACTAAGAGTATATTGAAAGGAAACTACCTTGATGTCGTCGGTGAAAAAATAGCAGAAGTGGTCACAGAGGCATCGGGCTTTGGTACAACGCTTTGGTTTACGGAGGATCATAAACTGACGGATATGTTGAAAAAATTGATTGCTACAGGGGAGGTTACCATGTGCTATAATATGATTGAATATTTGGAAAGTCTTCTCGAAGTTGAGGGTAATGGTTTTGCAGATTTGCCCGATGCAACGCAGGAAAGTATCCGGAATCTATATGGTCAATGTCGGACCGACTGGGATCGCTTTAAAGAGGACCCTCTGTTTTTAGTCAATGAAATGAAATCCGAATAAATCAACAGGATCATGGCGATACATGAAAACTATTTCAATGCCGGTCATTTTTTAATTTGGTCCTGGCCACTTGAGGTCGGGGTGTATGATCCGGAGGATAAGTACACTGCAGATTTTCTGAATTTTCAGTATATTCCTAAGCTTTCCAAAATAAATACGTTGCCCTTGGACAAAGGGTATTTAAATCTGATGATATTTCCAGAGGGGATGGAGCAAGCGGCCCGCGTGATGAAAAACCAACGGGTAGCATTAGGGGCATATCCCGGGGTGATTATCGTCCTCGAACCAGCAATATCTATCGCGTATACCGATCAAAAAAAAATTAAATCCTATCAAAGCGATTTAAAGGAAAGCGCTGAGGAAATGGGTTTGAGTGGTGTTTTTCATTTAGAATATCCATTTGGTCCGGGGCAGTTTCTCGATCACCTCCTAGTCGAACTTTCACACAATAACAGCCTGCCCGACGCGCTAAAGCATATCGGTGCACAGGGATTTTATTGCTACGATAAAAAATTGATTAAGGAGACGAAACTGAGCCATGTAGTGACAGGCTTGGTGAAAGCACTGAATGCGTTTATTCCCGATAGAAATTTATATTTAGAATCGTTTCTCCTCAGCGGGGAGAATAATTTTTCTGGTCGGTCGTTGGCCGCTTATTTAAAAAAGCAGGCCCCCTCCTTTGTGTATGATTCCGAACGGGGTGAGGCTACCGGGATTGCCCAAATTACCGAATCGCTATACAGGGAGTTGGCGCAACCAATTTTTAATTTGGGCAATAAAAATTTTCAATGGGCGATGTCTCCACCTCCTCAATCAATGCCCGAGTCTGCAGGCCCTGAAGAAATGGCTGAATTCGAAGAGAGCGAAATGTCCCCCACCCCGGCACCCCCAACACATGGAGGCGATCATGATGGAGAGTCGTTTGCTGAAAGTGGGGATGGGGATGCCGATGGATGGGTAGAGCGACCATCAAGCCGGCCGGCGGCTCCACCCAAAAATAAAGTTAAAAAACCAAAAAAGACACCGCACAGTCCGTTGTATTTACAGGCACGGCTGGTATCTTCAGCTACACCAGATGTGGCGATAAAAAACTATTTGCGTCCACGGAAGTCTTATATTTTAACTATGAGGATTGGAATGCCGGATTCCGGATGGTTGCAAGGCGCAGCCACGTTCCCGTCAGATGTCGTCTTTGAGCATTCAAAAGCAGTTGAAGAATTGCTTCTGATTACCTATACAGATAATTTTAGTGACAAGGTCCAAAGTGCATCGCTAATGCTTCGGCTTGGAGACAATACCGGGGAGGTCATTTTTAAAGTAAAAACAGCTAAGGCCGGCATCGCATTAGAGGGGCATATTGCAGCGTACCATCAAAACCGACTGATCCAGGAAGGCGTGATTCGTGCCGGAGTGTATAGCGAAAATAAATTACCGGATAATTATGCACCAGTCGCATTTGACATTGTGGCATGTATACGGAAGCAACTCGATAATGCAGATGAGCGTATCCCTTTCGGAACCAGCTTGCAGATGGATACCGACGGTGCTGATAAGGGTAATTTTAAAGGAGTTTCAAATAATAAGCCGCTCGAATTGCACTATACTACGGGACTGGCTAATCTGATTAGCGAAATTAAAGCAGAAATCGAAAATGCGGTCGTTAATCTGGATGATTTTCCAGAGGATTTATTTGCAGAAAATAATGTAAACCTGCTTCACTTTTTGGCGTATAAGGGCAATGATTTATACGTTAACTTTCTCAATGCAAATCCCGATCTGAAAGGACCCATCCAGTTAGTTAGCAATCGGGAAGAATTTCTTCCGCTGGATTTTGTGTACACCTTGCCGCCACCTTCAGAGCAGGCCACCTTATGTGAACATGCAAAAGCTGCATTAATCGAGGGAGCGTGTAAAAACTGCTACGATAAACGTCTTGACCCTGCTCCTTGTTTTTGCCCCTTTGGGTTTTGGGGATTTAGTGAAATTATCGAACGCCACAAAAAGGATTATAATGGTAGTCGTACCCCGGCTGATTTTAATTTGCTGGCGGAGCCATCTTCCGGACGAAATACTTTGAATTTATTGAATACTACATTATTTGCTGCCAGTGCTCGTGTCGAAGTCGCACAGCCTGGGTTGCTTCAGGTGGTCTCCCATTCAATAGAGCAAAACACTTCGGTTTTAAAAGAAGCCGTTGACTGGGATCAATGGGATGCAGGTGTAGGGGATAGCCCTGACAGCCTGATTCTTGTCGTCCATATTGAAAAGCATGCTGTCCTGAAAGTAGAACAGTTAGAGATTGGGGATAAGAAGTTTCTTGTAAAAAATCTTCTAAATCGGACTAAAATAATTGGATCGAAATCAACCAAACCACCATTTGTCGTGATTATTGGTTGCGAGGCAAATAATCTGTCCAATCACGGTTTTGATATCGCGGCCCAATTAATGAATCAGGGCGCTGCGATTGTCCTCTCCAATTTTACAAAAATACGTGGTCGCCAGGCTGGGCCCATCGTAATGCGTCTTGTGGAGTTTATCAAAGGATTTCGTGGAAAGGAAATCCGGTTTGGCGAAATTGTTCTGAAATTGCGGCAACATCTGTTATCAGAAGGTGTCATGGCGGGATTGTCCCTTGTGGCCTATGGTGATGCTGATTGGAAAATAAACGTATAGTCATGTTCAACATACATCTTTTACCGGCCAGTTTTGGCGATGCCATATTGATCGAATACGGAACCACTAAATTGCGTTACATCCTTATAGATGGAGGTCCCTATTTTGCTTTTAAATCCGTCCTTGCGGGGATTAAACGGGTCGCTCCCAAGATGAAGACCCTTGATTTACTCGTAGTGACGCATATTGATATCGATCATATTGACGGCATCATTGTCATGCTCAATCAGGAGGAATTGCCCTTTAAAATTAAGGAGGTCTGGTATAACGGCTACAAGGAGCTGGAAGGATTGGAAAGTGACTTGTTGGGTGTGTTGCAAGGTGAAATGCTAAGCGTGCTGATTGGAAAAAACAAATTGGTCCATAATAAGTCAACCAAAGGGAAGGCCATCGTCGTGAAAGACTACAATGCCTTGCCGGTATTTAAATTGACCGGTGGCTTAAAGATCACCTTGCTCGCGCCGGGCATCGATGGATTGATGGCCCTATTCCCCAAATGGAGAGAAGAAATTGCAGATATTGGGAATGCAGAC
>JBBQMA010000199.1:0-5701 GCA_038328415.1 Chitinophagales bacterium
GACACTGTATATAGAGTGACCCAAGGACAAAGGAGAACAAAAGAAAAATAAATGGGGACCGCCCTTCTTACAACTTGACTATTTGACGACAACTGGCGGACCCACTTATATCTTGACGGAAGGAAGGGCACTGGCGGTAACAATGTGCATATTTCATTGCGGGGGTTCAGTGTTGCGTTGTAGTTTTAGTTTCTTAATTTCGTTCGGTGTCGTGGGACAAAACGTAGCAGGTCGCTAAAGCCATTCCTTCGTCATTTGGCTTTAGCTGGAAATTCCAATCACCGCCTAATATTTTAAGCATGTGCCGTAAACATTTAAGGTTTCCTTTTACTTCCTGCATGGCAATGATGTCGAAGTGGGAAATTATTTCGGTAATTGCCAGTAGTGAATGAAGATCCCGTTTAGGAGAATCGTTGTCAAGTGCTTCCCACTTTTCAGTGAGGTCGCCAAATGCTCGTATGTTCCATGTTGCAATTAAGACATTGTCGGTTAGTTGTTTCGAAGGTATTGAGCTGTTGAGATTTTGTCGGAGCAGTGCAAGTTCTTGTTGCACATCAGCTGGAGGGTTGTCGAAGATAGAGGGCATCGGTTTATTTTTTTTGTGACTATGTTAAAGTTAGCAATTTACTTGAAACCAGTAGGAAGATGTAATACTTATATTTCGAGAATTTAGTTTGAAAAAAGGTTCACCAATTTAGTGAACCCTCTGAATTTTTTTTTGCGAAGAATTTTTAAGAATATCATTCGTCAACTTTTGCTTCCCATTCATTATCAATATACTTCCAGCTTATATCTTCTCCTTTAATGGTTATCATCATAAACCCTTCTTCATTATAGTATACTCCATCGTTTCTATTATCCATCCGTCTCCAACTTGGCCTTCCGGCAAGTGATCCCCCTGTGATAAACCGTGTTTTGTTTTGGACATTGATGTCTTCAATCCAATGCATATGACCTTGAAGTACAAGTTTTAAGTTATGGCCTTTTAAAAGGTTCAATACTTCATTTCGATTGTCAACCCACACTTCATTGGGAACTTCTGTCGGAGGATTTCTTGGATATATCTGTTGGTAAGAACTTACAAATGGGATATGCATTGCCATGGCAATGGGCGTATCCTTACTTACACTTTCGATATCTGCTTTTAGCCATTCCATTTCTTCCTTGTTGATGGTGCCAATATATCGTTGATCCTTTTCATCAATCGTATTCAAGACAATAAAATGCCAACCCTTGTGATCAAAGGAGTAGTAGGTTTTTCCTAGGTGTCTTTCGTACATGCCGTATTTGTAGTCGGGATGTGACGCATCAATATCACTTTCTTTATAGATACCAAAAAGTTCGTGATTCCCAATGCAGTTATAAACGGGCATTTTAAATTTCTTGATTGCATTTTTATATCCAAGAAATAATGAGTCAGCCCTATTGAAATTTCCACGAAGAACATCATACACTAAATCTCCTCCCGTTACTACAAAGTCGGCATCCAACGTATTGGCTTTTTCAATCGCTTTTTCAAATGCTTTTGCAGCTCCTCTTTCAGGCTGATAATGAATGTCAGTCATAAAGATGAATGAGAACTCATTTGGCGATTTCTTTTTTGTTTGTGCTTGTGTTGTGATTCCTGCACTAAAAATTATAATGAATAATAAAAATATTTTTCTCATAGTATTTCAAATAAGGAGCATTCTTCAAAAAATGAAGAATGCTCCCGTGGATGAATTAATAATTTAATAGCCTGGATTGTTTAGCATTTCCTCATTCAGATTTGCATCGATAACAATCTGTGGAATCGGAAACAATTTATCTTTTTCAGCAATCAACTGACCACCATTGGCATTGTAGAGTTGTGTTCTTTCGAGCCATTTTCCAGTGCGTAATAACGTGTAGCGTCTATGCTCCTCGGTCATCAATTCCCGAGCACGTTCATCAAGTATGAAGTCAATATTTACATCGGCACCAACAATTTCACTGGTATTTGCTCGTCTTCGGAGAACGTTGATTGATTCTGCTGCATCATCTGTTTGTCCTTTTAAGAATTGCGCCTCAGCCCTTAATAAGTAAGTATCTGCAAGTCTCAGGTAAAGAAAGTCTTTAAAAGTTGGACTACCCCCTAAATCAACAGGATCTGCCCAATCAATTTTCCTGCACCAAGGCCAATTCACAACACCTCTTTTAGATGCAGTAATATCTTGTGCATGGCTCAAAAAAATTGTGTCCCCATACGCGTATCCAGGCGGTAAATTATCAGCAGGAGCAGGCGCATTATCTTTGGCATCTTGCAAAACAAAAAACTTTCGGATCGCATAGTGAGAACCTCTGTCATCATCCGCTTCAAAGTTTTCAATTGCCCATTTCGTAAGTGAATTGCGGCCAAATCCTTGCCCCCCTCGATCAATAGTAACTTTAAATGGAGACACACCACCTACTCGAATATTTACATACCGGCTATGATGATCCCTTCTTGAATTGTTATCAACGCCTCCACCAATGGTATTACGCTGATAATTAAACACCCAAAGTGCTTCCGTGTTCCCCTCGCTACGGTTGACATTACCATCTTCAAACATATCCATGAACACAACACCTGGTTCATTTGCTTTTACTCCATAACGTTGGGTAACAATTTCATATGCTGATGTATTGATAACCTGATTCGCAAAATAAAGCACACTATCTAAATTATTTATTGTCAAATACACTTCGGCTAGATAATGTTGAACCGCACCTTTAGTTAATGTACCCGACTGTCTCGATTCAATTGGGATATTCTGTGCTGCAAACCGCCAATCCGCTATCATGACCGCGCGCACTTCACTCACAGGAGTACGCGTCCAATTAGATCGGATGGTAGTACCTGTTGAAGGTTCATCCGCCAATGGCACATCCCCCCATCCATAGGTAAGATGACGGTACGCCCAAGCCCGTAATGCCCTCGCTTCTGCAATTACAAGATTTCTGTTTTCAACTTCGGTACCTGTACCGGAGGACCAATCGATATCCGATCGAAAGGTTGCTTCGCTAATAATAACATTGGCGGTATTGATGACACTATATAGCCATGTAAATACATTTCCGTAAAATGCTTGGCTTGGGTTGTTGACATCTCCCCACGTTTGGGCAATAGAAGCAAATCCACTTGAAGAATGATTCGTTACTAGAATATCTGTACCATTCATTGTCATCTGTTGCACAGTTTCTGAACCAGACAAAGGTTGCTTTTCTTTACGCACCTCGGCATATAACCCATTCAATGCAATGACAAAACCATTGTAGTCGACAAACAAGGAAGTAGCAGTAATAATGTTAGGTGGATTTTCATCTAGCAAACTTTCATCACATGCAGAAGTTATGATCGCGCATAAGATCGTTATAAAAACAAATTTTATATTTTTCATCTCAATTAAAATTTATTAGTTCATTAATGTAATACCAAAAACATACTCCTTTTGTAAGGGAATTGTACCTCTCCCTGAATTCAATTCCGGATCCGATTCTTTCCATTCAGTAAACGTCATCAGGTTTCTACCGGTGAAGTAAAGTTGCACTTTGCCCAAACCAATGCGCTCCAACACGTTGGATGAAAAATTGTAGCTAAGGGTAATGTCTTTCACCCGAACGAAACTTGCATTTTGATAAATAGGCGCACTAAATCCTTGTTGTTGTGCAGCCATAATATCATTGGCGTAAAAATCATTGGTTGGATTTTCAGGTGTCCACCAGTTCTTCAGAATTACATTTCTTCGAACCCCTGAAGATGATGAAGCGTCTTGAAACAATTCGTTTTGTTTAGTAACACCATGGACACCATGGATAAAGAAGCTGAAGCTGAAATTTTTGTAATCAAAAGTGTTGGTCATGCCCCAAATTTGTTTGGGATCAAGTTGGCCTATAATCGTTCTGTCATCTGCATTGATCTCGCCATCATTATTAACATCCTTGATCTTAATGTAACCTGGTTGTGTTGAATATGTTGCAGCTTCATCCAATTCATTTTGTTGCCACACCCCATCAAAAACAAAATCAAAATTGCTTCTAATTGGCTCTCCTATAAACAAACCATTTGCTACATCATCCACTTCTCCATTCTCACCTAGTCCAAGTGAGATGATTTCATTCTTAATACTAGAAAAATTTGCATTAGCCTTCCAGGTAATCGCACCAAAAGTCTGGATTGAATTCAACGCGATCTCAATCCCTGTGTTTTTTGTTTCTCCAATATTGTCGGTTATAAAACCAATGCCATGCACAGGTGAAATGGCTCGGTTTAGCAGCAGGTCTTCCGTATTCGTGTTAAAGAAATCTATGCTACCAGTAAGTCGATTATCCATGAACCCTAAATCCAGACCGATGTTAAATGAACGACTGGACTCCCAACTCAGGCGAGGATTGGCCAAGTTTTCTGGTACAACACCCGGTAGCGATGTAGTTCCATCCACAAAATTCTGAGTTTTGAATTTCGCGATGGACTGGTAGGGATCAACAGCTTGATTTCCATTTGTACCATACGAAACCCGTAATTTGAAAAAATCGATAGCATCCTTAAATGGAAAGAAGTTCTCACGTGACAAAACCCATGCCCCTGCAACTGTGCTAAACAGCCCCCATTTGTCATTGGCACCAAAACCTGAATATCCGTCTCTTCTGCCCGTTAAGGTCAACATATATTTATCATCAAACCCATAGTTGAAACGAACCATTGAGGAGATCAAATCAGTTCTGTAATAGCTAAACGCAGGAACAACCACCTGAGCTTGGGCGGCATTGTAATACGAGGTGATGTCATTTGGAAAAGCCTCTGCATGTAGCATATCGGAGGAAAGTTTGTCTTGCTGATAACTGTAAACTGCGGTTACACCCACAGCATGTTTTTCAGCTAGTGTTTGTGTGTAGTCCAAAATATTTTCAATTACATATGTACTCCCTTGTGATTTTGCCACGTCTGCTACTCCACCTGCTTCAAGGCCAACTTTTGTATTCCTACCCCTATACGTACTAACATCGACAAAACGCTCTGTTACGCCTGTGTTCAAACGATACGATAATCCTTTCAGAAATGGAAAATCGACTAGCAGATAATTATTGGTCAATATCTGTTGAGACTTATCGGTATTTTGATAATTGATTGGTTCTAAAGGATTGCCTATATCGGTGAATTCAGGCCAAGGATAGAGGGTAAGATCACCGTTCTGTTGATACGGATTGATCAATGGGTTTTTTCTACCCAAGTCACTGAAGTCGAGGTTGACACCGCTTCGATCATCCGCAGTAAATTGTGTGCGGGTACCAATCGATAACCAATCTGTAATTTGCACATCAAGGTTTACGCGGCCGATTAACCGTAAGTAATCATCATTAACAGTAACACCTTTTACATCCAGGTAACTTCCTCCGTAATAATATTTGACTTTGTCAGTACCACCCGTAACGGAAATATTATGTTGTTGACTTGTTCCGTTCCTTATACCAAGCCTTTGCCAATCAGTATATTTTCCGTTGTCGAAGTTCTCTTGTTCAGTAGCCGTTATGTTTCCTGGTTCACGAATCTCTTTAAAGGAAAGAAATTCAGGTGCACTCATATAATTTGGCAAGCGATCAAATCGCTGAAAAGAAAAACGACCATCGTAGGTAATTGTCGGTTTTCCAGTATACCCTTCTTTTGTGGTGATAAGGATTACACCATTGGAGCCACGCGAACCAT
>JBBQMA010000200.1:0-5699 GCA_038328415.1 Chitinophagales bacterium
CAATGAATTGGTGCCGCGTGAGTTCTCCACCAATGCGAAAATGATGGGCATTATTTGGCGACCAGGTAAAGTCACTTTTCAAATTCATATCCCTTATCCTTGACTCCAGATTGAAGGAAAAGCCGGTTAATTTATTGCTGATGGTATAATCGTAGTCGGAGTATGTAAAGCTTGTATTAACGAATAAATTGGGATTGATCAAACGGTTCCATCTCGCCGTACCTGTTGCGTTACCCCAATTGAAATTAAAGTTGAAATTATCATCATTAAAACCAAATGCATCCCGACCAAAATAGCCACTAAGATATAATCTGTCCTTTTCGCTGAGCTGGTAATTCACCTTGGTATTGAAGTCATAAAAATAGTAGTCAGGAATGGGTGAAAAATCCTCATTCTCCTTGTTTGACTGGTTAATTCCTTTGGTGATAATGTCTGCATAGGTGCGCCGGCCCGAAATAATTATAGAAGATTTGTCTTTTATTATTGGGGCTTCTAGCGTAAGTCGGGAGGCTATTAAACCAATCCCGCCTGTTCCTGAAAATGTTTGATTATTGCCTTCGTTCAGTTTGACATCAATGACTGAGCTCAACCTCCCCCCATATTGAGCTGGGAATCCTCCTTTGTAAATTTTAACATCCTTGATGGCGTCGGAATTGAAGGTAGAAAAAAATCCGAACAGGTGATTTGGGTTGTACACTATAGCTTCGTCGAGTATGAACAGGTTTTGATCGGCTGAGCCTCCCCGCACGATAAGTCCCGTATTGCCTTCAGATCCTGAATTGATACCAGGTTTTAACTGAATCGTTTTTATGATATCCGTCTCTCCGAAAACTACCGGTATCATTTTGGCCTCTCTGACAGATAATTCCTGGACACCCATCTGCGTAGAAGACAGTTGTTCCTGAAAGGAGTTGGCCTTGACGACAACTTCATCCAAAAATTTTCCAGAAAACATTTTAAGTGTGATGGGGGTTGGCGTATCCGTGTAAATGACATAGTCCAAATCCTGATACCCTATAAATGATGCTCTGAGCACACCCGTGTCGCTCTGCATCCGTAGCGAATAAAAACCGTATTCATTGGTAAATGTCCCTTCATTGGTACCCAGGATTTGAACGGTTGCGCCGATTAAGGTCTCACCGGTTTCTGCATCTTTTACAACACCGTGCACACTTCGTTGGGCGAAGGTTGTACTTGTTGCAAAAAGAAGAAATAGGAATATAAAGTAGTGATAGGATTGAGATTGTCTAATCATGCCAAAAAAGTTACCAGCGTAGGATGGACACCAAACAGGCAGGGTAAGCCTTATGTTGTAACTGGTGATGGCAAATTCGACAAAACCTTGTTTATCATCGATGACATGGCAGAACCAGTATCAGAAAGAAATGTGCCTTTTATCCTGTTAGCTAAAATAAGATTAACAGAAAGTGCTTGATGGCCAAGAAGACTGGACAATCCATAAATACCTGATGATTCCATTTCTAGGTTAGTGATCTTAAGATTGTTCCATTTGAATCCGGGGATAAACCTCCAAATCGCATCACTAAAAAGCGGTGCACGCAATTGCCGACCTTGAGGACCATAAAAGCCAGGTAGGGTTAGTGTAATCCCATGATGAATGAACTGGCTGGAAAAGTGATTAAATAAAGTTTGATCCGATTCAAAGGCATAAGGCTTGACAGGTAATTTAAAATGAGCGTCGGCATAGCGCTCAAAATGCACAAGCAGTTCTTCGGCCATAAGTGTTTGGGCATCATAAAAATGCATAAGATTATCCAAGCCTAAGGCAAATTTTGACAACACGATACTGCCCGGCTCGATATCTTCCTGAAAAGCACCTGATGTGCCAAGTCGGATGATGGCTAGCTTTTTAAGGTCGGACTTCAGCTCCTTATTTTCACGATCTACATTGTGTAGGATATCAAGTTCTTGTAGTACAATATCAATATTGTCTGTTCCAATACCCGTACTGACTACACTTAACCGTTGCGCACCAATATAACCCGTGTGTGTAACAAATTCTCGTTTGGATATTCGGTGTTCTATGCGGTCAAAATTGTGGGATACTTTTTCTACACGCTCCGGATCGCCGACTAAAAATATGGTAGAAGCAATTTGATCAGGATGCAGGGCCAGATGAAATACAGTTCCGTCAGCATTGTAGATGAGTTCGGAGGGACGAAAAGACATAGATCTAGAATAACATATGAGGGAATGATCTCGCTGTAACCTACCAACCTATTGCTGCGGCTATTGGCATAGTAGTCGGATAGGCGGTGTTTCGATGATGTTGCTTTGATGGCCGGCACGGTCCTTAATGTAGATCAGGTAACTTAAATTTTCTTCAGGGAAATTAGGATTAACTGTACAAGGGTCTTGCCCATCGGGGAAAAAACAACAGGTCGTGTACAAAACAAAAGATACCTCACCACTTATACCATTGCCTGTGCCTTGCTCAGGGACCTTGGGTAGCCTGTATGCTGGTGGCATGAAGTTATCTCTTGTGTCTGTAAGGTATAAATCAAAGCCACCGCCCTCCTGGCCAATATCACCATCACCATCTGTAAAAGCGATAGTGATCAGGATGGAATCTGTATTGAATTGGTTTTGGATGAGGACGTTTCTGGAAAAACTTTGGAAGCTAATTTGTGGCTCAATAGGATACTCGGGAGGTTTCAAACACGACCCCAGGAATAGGAGGATTAGAAGTAGGAGGACCTTGTAGTGCATATACATCTCAAAACGAAAGATACAGTCTTTTCGTTTAGATTCCAGTTTCTTTCGTCCAAACATTTCCTATTCCGTTATTTTGCACGGTGTTAAGAATGGACAAGTATTGGCAGTCAAAGTTCCGCGATGTGCGGCCGGCGGCATTTGATGAGATAGCGCTTGAGCTTTTTCAATGGCAGTATGCCAATAACTCACTTTATCGGGATTTCTGTCAATTGATTCATCAAACGCCCGGCGAAGTGGTTTCCTGGAATCTAATCCCCTATTTGCCAATTTCTTTTTTCAAGAGCCATCTTGTTCAATCCGGTGAATGGGACCCCGTAATGACCTTTACCAGCAGTGGTACCACTGGATTAAATCAAAGTCGGCATAACGTTCGATCGGTTTCATGGTACCTCGAATCAGCAACGACAGCATTTGCTGCGCAATATGGGGCGCCGACACAGTATGCCTGGATGGCTTTGCTTCCAGGGTATCTCGAGCGCACAGGTTCATCGTTAATTGATATGGCTGGCCATTTTATCCATAAATCAGTGCATCGGGAAAGTGGCTTTTTTTTGGATGATTTTGAAAAATTGAAAGCACAAATTGATAACTTAAATGCCAAACAAGTAAAGGTAATTTTGCTCGGGGTGACCCATGCGCTATTGCAATTTTCTAAACGTTTCCCCTCAGCATGGAATAACCAGACAATTGTGATGGAAACAGGTGGCATGAAGGGTCATGGCCCTGAACTGATCCGGCAGGAAGTGCACCGACAGCTTCATGAGAACCTTGGCGTCAAGCATATTCATTCAGAATATGGTATGACTGAACTCTTTTCGCAAGCGTATTCTCCTCGCGATGGTCTTTTTCACCCTGGGCCGGCCATGCGAATCACGACGCGCGAAATCAATGACCCTTTTAAATTTCCAGGCTATGGCAAAACAGGTTTGCTTTGTATTTGTGACCTGGCCAATTACGCTACACAGGCTTTTATTGCGACCCAGGATTTAGGAAGAGTCTTCGCCGATGGGCGTTTTGAAATGCTTGGCAGATTGGATGGAAGTGACATTCGGGGTTGTAATCTGCTAGTGGGAGATGTGCAATGATAACCCACCCCAACTTACTTTTCCGGCCAATTCACCAGAGGGACAATTCACTCTACCAAGTTTCGTCAACTAAAAAAGCCGCACATGAAAACATATACGGCTTTTATTTTTAAAATAGTTTTTATCGCGATTAACGAAGTCGGAAGTTGCCTGTTCCTGTCAGGTAACCTTTGTTGTAAACTTCGACTTGGTATGTTCCCTTCTCCATAGCGATGCCCGGCGCCCAGTTTAGGCAGGTATTCACCGCTTGTTGATTATAATCAACTGTCTTGGTAACAGAGAAGCGAACTTGCTCGCCTTCAGCCGTTGTAAGAATTCCCGATCCGGAGTCATCCACAGCCAGCGTTTGACCAATAGGTGATATTATCCGGATATGGAAAGTTTCTTCACCCGGATCAGCAACTGCATTTGGACCTGCGTCAACGCAGATTTTTAAACGGTCGATATTGTTTGCATATCGCTTTTTAGATTCTTTACCGGAATCACTTACTTTATAACCCGAAACCTCAATTTTGGATACAGGCACCACACTGGCTTTGTTGACTTTAGAGCTGAGGACAACATTCTGTCCTTCCAGCTTTGATTTTTCTGAGGCCAGATTCGCACGGGCAGAAGCCAAATCATCATTTTGTTTGATTTGATCTTCTAGGTTAGTTTCGAGATTACGCTTTTCTTCACCAAGTTTTGTGTTTTCTTCGGTGAGGAGAGTATTCTGTTCACGCAACGCGTCCAATTCAGCCAAATAGCCATCAGCTTTTGTTTGCAGTTCTTTTAACCTGGATTTGATCGAGGTATAATCCTTTGTAGTGCTGATCATTCGTGAAATGTCCTCCTTTTGTGCAGTCAGTTCAGACTTTTGCTGATCGATTAGGAGGTTCATTTCTTCATTGTCACCCCGCATTTCTTCAAGCTGGGAGAGTGTTTCATAGTATTGCTTTTCAAGCTCCACGTTTAGCTTTTCTGCTTCAGCCAGATCTTCTGTCTGAGCATCAATGGTTTGCTCATTTTTGTATTTGTCATAAAACAACCAGGCATTGATAGCTAAAAGCGCTATTATGGCGATTATGCCAATATTTACCCATCGGGAGGAAGAATTTTTAGGAGAGTTCATACTTTAGCTTTTGTGTTACCAAACGAAGATTGAGAAGCGCATATTGCCGCATAAAGATAGTTTATTACTCTAACACGCTGATCCTCATTCGGCAAAAGATACCGTAATTTTTTGATTTACTTATTTTGGTCTTGAAAAGAACCCTTTTCTGTACCTTATTCCCCAAACATAAGATTTTTATCCAATGGCTATTTTTTACCCGTTACATCATGTGCTATTTCTTGATATTGAAACTGTTTCAGGAAAGCCTCACTTTGATCAATTACCATTGAACGAACAACAGCTTTGGGAGGAGAAGGCCCGTTTCTGGATGAAGGAGTTTGAAGGCGAGCCGGATGCCGCGGCCCGTTGTTATCAAAATAAAGCAGCTATTCTTGCCGAGTTTGGGAAGATTATCTCGATTTCTGTAGGCATCCTGGTCAAAGGCAATACTCCGGACCAGGATACCTTTCGGCTAAAATCTTTTTTTGGCGAGGACGAAAGAACCGTAATCCAGGAGTTTGTAGATTTACTGAATGCCCATTTCGCCAACCCGGATAAATATTTTCTTTGTGGCCATAATATTAAAGAGTTTGATATTCCCTATTTGTGCCGAAGAATGTTGATGCTGGATATTTTGTTGCCATCAATGCTAGATGTCAGCGGTAAGAAGCCCTGGGAAATCAAACATCTGGTGGATACCCTGGAACTATGGAAATTTGGGGATATAAAGCACTACACTTCCCTCAAGCTGTTGGCCCATTGTTTGAATGTCCCTTCGCCCAAGG
>JBBQMA010000201.1:0-5666 GCA_038328415.1 Chitinophagales bacterium
CGCTGCCATCTATTTACAGGCGCAGGGTTTTAAGATACTTGATCGCAATTGGCGATTTGGGCATAAGGAAATAGATCTGATAGCCAGCCAGGGAGAGATGGTCATCTTCGTAGAAGTCAAATTGCGTCACAATAACTTTTATGGGCATCCGGAAGAATTTGTTGATGAACGCAAACAGGCCCGGCTCATCTCGGCCGCTTCAGCCTGGCTTGCCGAAACTGGTCATGATCAGGAAATACGATTTGATATAATTGCGATCCTCAGCAATCCTGGTTCAGAAAAAAAAGTTTTGCACATCCCCGATGCCTTCTTCCCTTTTCACCCTTAATGGTAGAGATTTCTTTGAAAAGGTCCGCAGCCCATCAACCGGGCTGATTACGCTCGAAAGAATAAATGCCCAATTCGCTTGGTAGATTCCGAAAAGTAACTTATCTTTGCGCCTCGATTAACCATCCATTTACAGGATTATGAAGAAAGAAACACATCCGGGGAACTATCGCCTTGTTGTATTCAAGGATTTCTCGGTCGATGAATCCTTTTTAACACGCAGTTGTACCAATTCCCGCGAGACTGTTCTTTGGGAAGATGGCAAGGAATATCCATTAGTCAAACTGGAGATATCCAGCCGTTCACATCCTTTTTACACAGGTAAAATGAAATTTGTGGACTCAGCCGGACGTATCGACAAATTCAACAAGAAATTTGCGAATACAAAGTTTGCAAAAGAAGAGAACAAAGAGGAATAAGGCATATCATTCTATTGGATATTAAAGCCCCTTTGTTGTTTACAAAGGGGCTTTTTTTATACTTTTACCCATGCGAAATCTGATTCTGTTTGATTCTGATGATTGGAAGCACCTCCTTCCACTCACCTACACCCGGCCGATAGCTGAATTACGCTGCGGAATCCTTCGTATTCGCGAAAAATGGGAACTCCTTCTCGATGCAAAAGCTTCCCATGTTACTCAGGAATACCTGTCGGACAAATATCCGGCTACCATCGCGGAAGACAATTGGCTAATCCATGGTGGCGCTTTGCCAACGGAAAATTTTTTTCGCCTGGTAAGACAACTCGTACCGGGAGAAGCTTTGCTGGTCAATGATGAGCTCGTGGCCGCACGGCTGGAAAAAAATCAGTTTGACAAACTCATGAGCAATGATGAAATCGGTCATATCCGGGGTTTTAGCCTGGATGCCGACGACGTACAATTAATAACCAGGCCCTGGCAGCTTTTTTCCTATAATAAACAGGCCATCCAGGATGATTACAATTTGCTGACCGCAAATCGAAAAAGTCAGCCCATACCCACTGGTGTGGTGGCCACTTCCCCTTTAAATATATTCATTGAATCAGGTGCCACTATAGCTCCCTGTTTCCTCAATGCCTCCGAAGGTCCAATTTATATCGGTAAAAATGCTGAAGTCATGGATGGCGCCATGATTCGTGGTCCATTTGCTCTATGCCATAGCAGCACCGTCAAAATGGGGGCAAAAATCTATGGGGGCACCACTATTGGTCCTTATAGCAAGGCTGGTGGCGAAATCAGCAATAGCATGATCCTTGGCTATTCCAACAAAGGGCATGACGGCTTTTTGGGAGATTCTGTGATTGGCGAATGGTGTAATATAGGTGCTGACACAAATGTTTCTAATCTTAAAAACACATATGCTGAAGTGCGATTGTGGAGCTATGTCACTCGCCAGTTTGAGCCTACCGGATTGCAGTTCTGCGGGCTTATCATGGGTGATCATGCCAAGTGCGGGATTAATACGATGTTCAATACAGGTACGGTCATAGGCGTTGGAGCCAATCTCTATGGCGATGGGTTTCCACGAAATTTTGTCCCGTCATTTGCATGGGGTGGTGCTTCAGGTTTCCGAACCTTCTCATTTGAGAAGATGATCGAAACAGTAGAGGCTGTTTTTAAAAGGCGACAAAAAAAACTGATCCCTGACGAAATAGTCCTGCTTCGGAAAATTTATGAAGACTCTGCAGAATTTCGTACCTGGGAAGGCAATACAGCGGCTGCCGTATGATTATACCCCCTTGGAAACGATGGCTAAGTTATTTGTGGCCCATCACCCTGGACTGCCTGGCCACGGAAGAGCATGATTATCTTTTAGTGTCTCTTGTGCGAGGCCGTCTCCAACTGAGTACACCGAATGCCATTTACTCCTTTGAGGATCTTTATATCAATTTTGCAGAGGCCTTTCGGAAAATCAACTTCGACAAACTACCCGGCAAGAATGTCCTTGTACTTGGGCTGGGGCTGGGAAGTGTGATCCAAATGCTCGAACAGGAACACCATTTAGGTGGTACCTATACAGGCGTTGAACTCGATGAAGCCATTATTGACCTGGCCCAAAAATTTACGTTGTCTCATCTTGATGCACAGGTCACGTTCATTGCCACAGATGGTGCAGCCTTTTTACAATCCTGGGTTGGTCCAGGTTTTGATCTGATTATCCTGGACATTTTTAAAGACGTTAAAATTCCTTCCTATTTTTCATCCGCGCCCTGTCTGGAGCAGGTGTGCGCCCTGCTGTCGCCCGCTGGCTTGTTTTTATCCAACCGGTTGTATCGCACCAATAACGATAAAAAGAAGACCGATACTTATGTGGCCGAGATCTTCAAAAATAAATTTCCAAACACAATTTCCTTGAATATTGAAGGAAATCTGATCCTGATCAATGACCGTGCTTACCTGAAGTCCTCGTAACTTCACACCTTAATTTTTACCTACACATGATCATCATTCCTATTTACCTGCGTTTCGCGCTTATTATTGGCCTCACCTTTGGGGGAATTGCCTTATGGGCTACGTTAGGCATTTGGTACGGTCTGTTTTTTGTCCTCACCGGATTAGTCCTGCTTGGTGGTTACCTTCTACTTGGAACCATCCAAAGTACGGCTGAATTGATCCAGAAAATGGATTTTGAAAAGGCCGAAGGTCGGATAAACTTGACCTATTTCCCCAAGCTGCTATATTCTGCAAACCGTGCCTATTTTTTCTTGCTAAAAGGTACACTGGCAATGCAGCGAAAAGATTTTGATGCTGCCGAACAATTTATGCTCCTTGCAGACGCGACCGGATTGCCATCCGACAATGAAAAGGCAATGGTTTATATGCAATTGTCAAATATCGCCGCCAACCGGAGTAACTGGACAGGAGCAATGGCACATTTCCGTAAGGTCAAAGACCTGAAAGTCACCGAGCCGACCATGAAGGAGCAAATCAAAGAATATGAAAAAGCATTAGGCAACAGAGGCCTTGCGAAGGCCAATATCCGGTCTGGCATGCAAGGCTTTCAACCGGGTGGAAAACGGAGAAGGCCTAAGATGCGTTGAGGTTGTTTCGAGGTTTGGTTGTTTCGAAAAAAACGAATTGATCAGGTTGTTTTCCCCAGTCTCCGTCTCAATGGTGCAATCAAGCCATAAAGCACAAGAATCATGGCCACAAATCCGCCCATTCTCCCCAGGTAATCACCCCAGCGGACATAAACGGTAAAGCCATCATTCATGCGCACCTTGTCCCTAAAAGCCACCGTTTCTTCGTAGCCTGTGGCGTTTCTTAGAATACCTCGTTGGTCTATAATCCCTGAAATACCCGTGTTGGCAGAGCGAATAATTTCTCGTCTCGACTCAATAGCTCTCAGCGAACCAATCATTAAATGTTGCCGGTGACCGGGTGTATCATCCCACCAGCCGTCATTCGTGACAATGGCCAGTGCCTGTGCTCCTTTTTGGATGTAGCCGTTGCAATAAGATCCAAAAACCGATTCGTAACATATAACCGGGGCAACACGGTTGTTTTTATGTTCAAACACACTCCGTTCTTCAGACCTCCTCAAACCTTCCAGTGAGCCGCCCAATTGATCAACCAGCGGTTCCATAAAAAAGAAAAACCAACGATATGGGGTGCTTTCGGCACCTGGCACTAACTTGCCCTTCAGGTATTTCTGAGCAGGCTGACCCGAACTGAGTTGGATGGCCATATTGGCTGCCTCCCACCACAAGGTATCGGTTCCGCTTTTTGTATACGCCCGCTTGGCCGGACTATCCTCGCCTTCTTGTAAAAAGCGATACGCATCGATCCCCGTAATCAGTGCGCAATTCGGAAAACTATCCAAAAGGGATCGCAGTGCAATAATGGAAGACTGTTCCTCCAACCGATTGTAATCGAAGCCACCAAAGGAGGTTTCCGGAAAAACAAGATACTTCGTCTCCTCGTTGAGTACTTGTTTGGATAGAGCTAGGAAACGCTGCAACTGGACCTCGTCCGACACTTCAAACTTTTCATAATGCGGTTCGAAATTAGGCTGCACGACGGCCACTTCCACCTCCTGGCCACGGGGTTTGTAGGTATAAAACTGGATCAGCGAGATAACCAATGGCACTATAAACCAGGTGACTCCCCGCACGACAGCACCGGATGGCAAGGGGGCTTTTTTTAGCCAGGCCAACCCAATGGGATATAACAGCACATTCCCTCCCAAAAACCAGATTGTGCCTCCCAGGATACCTGTGTAGCTGTACCATTGCGCCCAGGAGGGATATTGCCCCAATGCATTACCCAGACTCAAAAACGGCCAGGTCAGCTCCCAATTCAGATGATTAAATTCAAACATCATCCAGAACACGATCAGTGAAGCCCAGCGAAACCGATCATTGCTGCGATGTCTGAGCCAATGGTATGTTAGAATGGGAATGACCATCAGGCCTGCATTGACGACATTGGCGAAGATGCCCGCAAAGAAGGCCGTATTGGCAACCCAAAACGTACTCAATACATTCCATAAAAAGAAGGTATGAAAACTATAAAACGCCATTCGCAACAGGGATCGTTTGCCATAGCGGCCTTGTTGATCGTCCTCGATAAGTAGAAGCGGTATGAAGGCTATAAAAAGCAATGGGGTAAGGGGCATATCGGGAAAGCCAAGCCATAACAACACCGCGCTCAATGTTGAAAGTCCAAGATGAAGTAGATCCCTTTGGTTTTTGATAATTATTGGAAAAATCAAACAGAGCAGGCTTCCCCAAAAACCGAGCAACAATCCCATTGGCCAATAACCCCATAGCGGCAATGCGAGCATCCGCCACCCGGAAAGAACCATGACAACTAAAAATACAACAAACCCAAGCCATCTTTTCCTGGCCGACAACGTGTATAATGGACTCATGGATTGCATTTTTTGTTGTTCAACTAATAACCATTCCCTCAGCAACCGGCCCTTCGGGTGATACAAAAACAAGCCGACCATCTATATCAGTAGCCATCAAAATCATGCCCTTGGACTCAATACCCCGGAGCATACGCGGCTCAAGATTTACTAACACCACCACTTGCTGACCTATAACCTGCTCCGGTGTATAATGAGCTGCTATACCCGAAACAACCGTACGCTGTTCATAACCAAGGTCCACCTCCAGCTTGAGTAAGCGGTCGGCCTTGGGTACTTTTTCCGCTGCAATGACCTTTCCTGTGCGCAAGTCCATTGCACTAAACTGGTCGTAGTTTATGAGAGGCTTGGGCTCCGGATAAGAAATCATTTCCTTGTTGGCTTCCTGGTCATCAGCAGATGTTGTGTTGATCGCTTCGACCTTATGCAGTTTTTGAATTTGAAAATCGATGACTTCATCAAGAATCCGCCCGAATAAATGGCTG
>JBBQMA010000202.1:0-5663 GCA_038328415.1 Chitinophagales bacterium
CTGAGGATTTCTGCTGAAAAGGAGTACATCCATGTTTATAGCCAAGAGGTTGGCTACCGCTGTACCAAAACTACCAGCACCAATAACACCGGCTTTGCTGCTCTGAATGACATCCTGGATATGTTTTTGATCCATCTTCCGCTAAAATTAAGGCTTGGTGGCGAACTTCACGTTAAAACCATATGTTAGTTAGCATTAAATCGCTGTTCGTGAAGTTACTTGTGCCCGTCCTGTCGCTAAATTTCATCTTTTACTTTTTACCGTTGTCCTTCTTTGTGCCCCGCGAAGAGTGTAAATTTAATCTACAAGACCATCAAATCAACATCTTTGAAGCCGGTAAAGGTAAAGATGGTTATTGCATTTTTTATCCTGACCGCGAAAGTCTTAAGTCCTCCGAAGTAATCATCTTTCTTCATGGTTATGGTGGTTATAACCCTATGGTTTATGGAGGTTGGATCGAACATCTGGTCAGAACCGGCAGGACGGTCATTTTTCCATATTTTCAGGATAATATGATATATCCCTCGCCGGATGCCTTTGCCGGTTGTGCTGCTGGTGCTATCCACAGTGCTTTACGCATACTAAAAGATTCAATAAAAATGGAGTTGCCTTCAAAAGTCCACTATATAGGCCATTCATATGGAGGTGTAATAGCGTCCCACCTCGCAGCTCGCTCCGATTCCTTCGGCCTGATTGAACCCGGTGCCATCTTATTATGCATGTCGGGCACTGGTCCTTTCGATGACGGTATATTGTCAGGCTATGAAGCCATTCCGCCTGATTGTGTGTTGGGTGTAATCGTTGGGGAAGATGATCATGTTGTGGGAGATGGATTTAGCAAGTTGGTTTACAGTAGCACGGATTCTGTAGATCGTAAGTTTTGGATGCTTTTAAGCAAAAGACCGGGTAGTCCCAAATTATCAGGAGGTCATAATGAAGCTTGTTCCCGCCATACAGGATTTGATAGTGGTGTTCACAATTATAATTATACACGGACAATACTGACAGGCCGTGTTGATACGCATGATTCACTTGCTTTTTGGCGTACGTTCGATTGGATGCAGGGCAAAGTAAAAAACCCTGAATCTGAGTGGTTTAATCAGCCTGAACGTGAATATCTTTCTGATTTGGGTTTTGATTTAAAAGGGAAGCACTATGGGAAATTGTTCATCCACACAGGTGTCATTCCGCAAAACCATGAAGCACTTCAGGCGGCGTCGCCCAAATAGCAAGTTGCTCAATACTTAGCGCATCAATCAATCTATAATTTCCAATTGCATCTCGTTGTAATGCTCCTAAATAACCACCACACCCAAGGGATTGGCCAAGATCGTGTGCAATACTCCTAATATAAGTGCCTTTTGAGCAGGCGATTGAGAATTTAATCTCTGGAAGTTTCAATGCATCAATTACAAATGAACTTATGGTGACCGTACGGGCAGGGAGGACTACCTCATGTCCTTTGCGTGCTTGAGTGTAGGCCCGTTGGCCATCAACTTTTATAGCAGAAAATCCAGGGGGGACTTGTTGTATTTCGCCGAGAAATTGTTTTTGGTGTTCTTCGATAATTACTGGCGTAAGATGTTGCCAGGGAAGCATATTCACTACAGGTGTTTCCTTGTCATACGACGCCGTAACGCCACCGAGAATAATTGTACCAGAATAGATTTTGCCTAAATCCTGAAAAGTTTGCAGATGTGTTGTGTATTTGCCTGTACAAATAATTAATAACCCTGAGGCCATTGGGTCTAATGTCCCGGCATGCCCAACTTTAAGCTTTTTAAGGTGTAACCGCTTTCGAAGCAGGTATCGTGTTTTGTTGACAACATCAAACGAAGTCCAGCCAAGGGGTTTGTCCAACAGAAGGACTATTCCTTCTACCGCTTCTTCAGGACGCACACTTTCCAGCGAATGGATATTTAAAGTAGATAGGGTCACCAGATTATGTAGCTAAGGATAGCAAGGGAGCCAACCAGGAAACAATAATAAGCGAAATAGTTTAGCCTGGCGCGTTGTACGATAGTAATCATCCATTTGCAGGCCACCCAACCCGTCACCAGCGCGGCGATAAACCCTGCCAGTAGCGGTAATCCCTGATCCGAAACAGATAACATCGCGGAGCCATCCAGGAGGTCTTTTGCAATTTTGCCGAGAATAAGTGGGACCACCATCAGGAATGAAAACCTGGCTGCTTGTGGCCGGTCTATTTTCAGGAGTAGGGCTGTACTAATAGTGGCTCCGGACCTGGAAATGCCAGGAAGGATGGCAATGGCTTGTGCAATGCCAATCCATAAGGCACTCTTATTAGATAGGGGCTTCTGATGGGTATACGGCTTGTCAGCCCACAGTAATAAAAGACCTGTGACCAATAAACAGGAACCAACTAACAACAGTTGACCGGTAAAAAGTGCATCAATCTCTTTTTCAAGTGTCAGTCCTACAACAACCGCGGGAATCATGGAAATAATAATTTTCAGTGCAAAGGATCGGCCTTCTGGATCGTCTTTTCTGAACAATTTTTGTATGATCAATAGGATGTCCTTCCGAAAGACAATAATCGTTGAAATGGCTGTAGCAACATGTAAAACCACAGTCATGAGCAGGCTTTCTTCACCGGATAAGTTATTGCCAAGCAACCATTTACCAATTTCTAAATGGCCACTACTGCTTACAGGAAGGAATTCGGTCAAGCCCTGGATGATTCCCAGGATTATAGCCTCAAAAACGTCACTCATCAGCGTTTGAAAATAGCATAGATCTCCAATCCGAGTCCGGCTAGCATGACAAGTGGTGCCAGAATGGTACGTCTGGGCGAATAAATGAGTGATTCGTCCCAGACATCAGGACTTGGCATAGCACCACCGGCCATGAGCACTAGTCCTAAGGCAATGAGCAGCACGCCTCCACCCATCAAAAGATAATGCTGACGGCCATAAAGTAATGCCTGACCCCCCTCTTCCTTGGCGGATTTGCGTAAAGTGCTTTGCGGTTTATCAGCGGGCCTTGGAGAGGTTTGGATTATTTTTTTGCCTGGTTTGTTTGATGCACTCATATCAAAATAACATTGCTATATCCGCGAAGATATACTTATTCACCATCCGGAAGGTAACCCATAAAGAAAGAATAAAACCGGTTGCAAGAATGCCAACAGTTAGGAGGGCAAAAAACTGTAATAATTCTGGACCGGGCATGGATAATCCGACCAGACTAAAATGTCCGAAAAACAATACCAGGCTTGCAAATAGACCTGCAGCCAGGGAAAGTCCAACGTATCTGCGGATGTATGGTCGTCGGATATAGGAAGGCTTGGCACCTACCAGTTGCATCGTTTTTATCTCGGTGCGGTCTGCATATAAGGTGAGTTTAATGATGCTAGTCATCAGAAAGCTGCAAAGTATAATGATGAAAAGAGCAAATAGACCAAGTCCGGCACCAATTTTTTTAAGGTTCTTCCTGAGTTGATCGATGAGTTCAGGTTGGGCATAAATACCTTGTATGATCTCTTTACTTCTCAGCAACTCTAATTTTTGCTCCAAACGGTTTTCGTCATAAACGATTGCTTTAAACCGGATGCCAAGTAAGTTGGGCAGAGCCTCTGCAAGTTCTGATTGACCGGCAGGTGTAAGTTCTTCCTCCACCAAGAGGGCTGCGGCTCGTTCCGAAGATATAAATTCAACTTGTCTTATGTCCGGATCACTTTCTAACAGCGTCTTGTACTCCAGCACGGATTGGGTAGGAATACTGTCCTTGCATTCTGCCAGAAAGAGGAGGTTTTCTCTGGTTTCGCGGTCAAATTGACCAGCCCAGAAATAGCAGTAACCTGCTGCTCCGGTAATCAAAAGTGTTACAAACAAAACAAGAAACGTATAAATATTTCTAGACCAGGCGCCACGACGGGTTTTCATGAGGTAAATATAAGCGAATAGATGTTTTGGCACGCTTTGCTCCTTGGGCTGTGCATACATAGCCGTACATTTGTGTATGTCATTTATTCGTAGGTCTTGGATTGTTTTGATTGTCTTGTTTTTGACCGGCACTATCCTGGCCATTGCGCAATCACCGGGGACAGTTCCATTGCGAAATGGGGGATTGGAAGCAAAATGGCAAGTTGGTTTTCAAATGGAAGGGTGGGGAGCGTGGGGTAAGGGGGCGACGCCGGATGTATTGCCGGGACAATGGTCCATTTCAAAATTGCCCATTGAGGGGAAAAGTTATATCGGACTAATCATAAGGGAGGATGGTTCTAAAGAAGGCATCATTCAAAAATTGGAAAGCCCTTTAGAAGCAGGCCAATGTTACTACATATCATTGGCGCTATCGCATTTACCGGACTATGCAGGTTTTAAGCTTCCGGGAAGTGTTCGTTTGAAAGGACGAATGGGGAATGCCGGAAAGCTAACTGACCTAGCAATGTCGCCCTTGATCATTCATGAACATTGGGTTTATTATACCTTAGAGTTTACTCCTGTTAGCAAAGTTGATCAGATAATTTTAGAAGCTTCATATGCATCGGGTGTCACAAAACCCTACAGGGGGAATATTTTGGTGGATCATTTATCCTCTTTTTCCCGTTGTCTCCGTGCTAGTTTATAAAGATCCGATAATAGGTTTTACAGGAAGTTTGAACAGGCGCTAAGGCATTCGTTATCTTTGATGTTTCAAATCAATGAATTGCCTTTTATGGACTACCATCATAAAGATATTGAGCCCAAATGGCAGCAATGGTGGGATGCGCAGGCCACCTACAGTGTTTCTAGTGACACATCACTTCCCAAGTATTACGTATTGGATATGTTTCCTTACCCTTCAGGGGCAGGACTTCATGTTGGTCACCCGTTAGGTTATATTGCCTCGGATATAATTTCAAGAACGAAAAGGATGGAGGGGTATAATGTGCTCCATCCCATGGGGTTTGATGCTTTTGGTTTGCCTGCGGAGCAATATGCTATTCAAACTGGCGTACATCCGGCTGATTCAACGAAAGATAATATCCAACGTTATCGGCAACAATTGCGAAATCTTGGATTTAATTATGATTGGTCCAGAGAAGTAGTTACCTGCGATCCAGCATATTATAAATGGACGCAATGGATTTTCCTCAAATTATACAATGCCTGGTACGACGAGCAAAGTGGAAAGGCAAGTCCTATTGAAGCATTAATTGACCATTTTAATCAATATGGCAGTAAGGGCATCCAAGCAAGTGCCAGTGAGGATGTTGTGTTTACAGCCACACAATGGCACTTGATGACGGCAGTGGCGCAGGAGGAGCTGTTGATGAATTTTAGATTGGCTTATCGCAAAGTAAGTTTTGTAAATTGGTGTGAAGCGCTGGGAACGGTGCTGGCAAACGATGAGGTTAAAGATGGCCTCTCTGAGCGTGGGGGATACCCGGTCGAACGTAAGCCTATGTTGCAATGGTCATTGCGTATCACTGCATATGCCCATCGATTATTAAATGATTTGGATACACTTCAATGGTCTGATGCGTTGAAAGCCATGCAACGAAATTGGATAGGACGATCGGAAGGTGTAAAGATTTTCTTCCAGTTAGAAGGTCATGGTGAAACGTTGGAAGTTTTCACCACCCGACCGGATACGATTTTTGGTGTTTCCTTTATGGTCATTGCTCCTGAACATGAATTCATACAAACTATCACAGG
>JBBQMA010000203.1:0-5655 GCA_038328415.1 Chitinophagales bacterium
TGGGCCCAAAAGCTTGTTCAGATACGAGCTTTTAAGCGCAGGTATTGCTGCATTAGCGGGGTCTCTTTAGTCAGACCGGGTGTCAGTGGCGTTTTGCTCAATGGGTATAAATTAAATGTTGGGAAAGGTCAAGATATCGTGCGAAGTTAATAGCCCCGCTTGGAATCTGTAACTGGTGTTAGCTATTTCCACGAAGTTTTCAAAATTAGATGGGTTCACAACTTAGATCTTTTAACCTTTACAATCTAACTACAACCATTCAAGCGATGAAAATTCAATTAATGCTTTGGCCTCCTTTCGGCAAAAAGGTTAAAACGTTTACCTTTGACCCAAACTTATCTACATGAATAAAACATTATTTGATCAACTATCTGAATCAGATATCGCCCTGCTCTTAGGTACATTTCCCCGCATTGCAATCCTGGTGGGGAGTGCCGATGGTGATTTTGATCATAATGAAAAAGATTGGGCCCAAAAGCTTGTTCAGATACGAGCTTTTAAGCACCCGGTACTTCTTGATGGACTTTATGAAAATTTGGAAAACGATTTTGGTACAACCTTGAAATCACTGACGGCAAGTTATCCTACTGACTTAACCGCTCTCCAAAACAAGATAACTGACGAACTCAGGCCTATAAACGACATTCTCGAGAAACTAGATATTGCCACAGCAAATGTGTTATACGACTCACTGAAATCATTTGCATGGCACATATCTCGTTCCTCAGGCGGATTTTTAGGATTTGGTTCTATTAGTAAAGAAGAGGAAAAATGGGTGTCATTGCCTATGATCACTCCCCCACCACCCATTACGGACGAAGAAGAATAAACCCCAATTCATATGAACATGATCCTATCCAGACTTGCGACCTTAGTTAGCTCCTTTGCTCTTATTTCAGTGATGCAGGCTCAACCATTTGGATGCCATATCCATGATTATGAAGTACGGATGGATGAGCCTGATCCGGTGAGTATGGCAATTACAAGGGCCTCAGTAGCAAGAAGTGACAGTATCGACATCTTGCACTATGACATCCATTTAGATGTGACTGACTTTGCGGGAGTACTTAAAGGGACGACGACCATTCGACTTACGCCAAAAATGTTAGATATCGATACGCTGATTTTTGATCTGGCCAAGTTAACGGTTGATTCCATAGTATTTGAAGGCCAGCTTATGAATTTCGATCATCCGGATCCATACTTGTTGATTTATCTTCCCCAGTCTTATAATCCCGGTGATACCTTGGATATCACTGTTCATTATGGAGGCAAGCCACTTAGAGATCCTATTTGGGGAGGATTTTATTTTGAGGGCGGTTACGCGTATAATTTGGGCATCGGCATCTCCAGTAATCCGCCCAATTTTGGTAGAGTATGGTACCCTTGTTTTGATAATTTTGTCGAAAGAGCGACCTACGATATCCATGTTCTTAGTTCAGGAGGCAGAAAAGGCTATGCGATAGGCGACTTTATTAGCGAGACCCAAGTAGGTCAGGATAGTTTCTGGAGACACTATAGAATGGAGCAACTCCTTCCCACGTATTTAACCAATGTGGCTGTTTCAAATTATGTAGCACATCGGGATACTCATGTTGGTATTTATGGTGACGTACCGATAGAGTTGTTGGGTCGGCCTAATAACATTAATGAGATGGTATCGGGATTTTCACGATTGGGAGAAGCAATTGACGCTATAGAACATTGGTATGGGCCGTATCCGTGGTCAAGAGTAGGCTACGTGCTGACCACTGCCGGAGCAATGGAGCATCCTACAAATGTAGCTTTCCCCGAAAATTCATTGAATAATGGGAATGGCAATGTCACTCTTATGACTCATGAGTTGGGACACCATTGGTGGGGAAATATAACTACGTTGCGCGAACCAACGGATATGTGGATCAAGGAAGGTAACGCTGAGTATTGTGCACACTTGCTTGATGAATGGGCAGATGGCAGGGAGGCATTTGTCAATACGGTAAAAAGTAATCATGAAGTGGTCCTCACCAGTATACATCAGGATGATGGTGACTTTCTGCCCTTATCTGGTATCCCCTTTGCAAATATTTATGGCAGACACACTTATTTGAAAGGTGCTGCTGTACTGCATAATTTGCGTGGCTATTTGGGTGATAGTCTTTTTCGGGAAGGCCAAATGGCTATATTAAATGATTTTGCATATAATGCAATCAATGCGGAGACCTATCGTGATCACCTTACATTGGTTACGGGCAAAGATGCTGCGCCGTTTTTTGATGCATGGATTTTCAACCCCGGTTTTGCCTCCTTCAAGGTGCAATCATGGCAAAGTGCCCCTGCATCCGGTGGTCATGGAATAGAATTCACGCTCAAACAGGGCATAAGAGCTGCACCTTCATACCATGTTGATGTACCGATAGAAGTTAGTTTTTATAGTGCTGATTGGCAAGTATATTATGCGACGGTCTTTGCGAGCGATGTGTACAGTTACCATTCCTTGATTGTACCGTTCGAGCCTGTTCATATCGCTTTAAATGAGCGATACTTATTAAATCAAGCCCGCATGGATTTCCAACGGGTACTTAAGTCAACGGGCAATAACATCTATCCTTTTGTCAAATTTCGTGTCAATGTCCAAAGTATTGCAGATAGTGCCTTAGTCCGTATTGATCATCATTGGGTAGCGCCAGATCCTGTCATTGATCAACCTAACTTAAAAATATCGGGCTCAAATTTCTGGGTTGTCTCGGGATTATTTCCACAGGGTTTTTTGGCACAGGGTAGGTTATATTATGATGCAAAAGCCTCCAATGCTTTCCTGGATGATGATATCGTTGGTATTAATGAAGATAGCTTGGTCCTCTTGTTCCGGCCGACGGCTATGGATATATGGCAAAAACACCCAAGTTACAACATCTTAAAGTTTGCACCGACGGATGGCAAAGGGGAAGTATTAATCAATAACCTTCAACCAGGCGAATACGCTCTGGCAAGGGGGCATTTCCAGGAAGTATCAAGTACATCTGATTTAGAGGAAGCGAGTATTAATTTATTTCCAAATCCTAGCAATGGTACACTATTTCTTGAATGGTCCTCCCCCCATTCATTCCCTCAAGAAATTGTCTGGTATGATCTTTACGGGCATACAATTTCACGCGAGGTACTCCAAAACTATTCCGGTGTCCATTCGATAAGAGTTCCGGATGTCCTTCCTGGCATGTATCCAATCCAGATTATTACATCAAAAAATAATAGTATATATAAACTACTAACTATTAAGTAGTTTGAAAAAAACTATTGGAATTTCTTTCAGCATTTCTTTGATCATGGCAAGATTTTTGTAGATCAAAGAAGTTAAATAACTCCCGCATGCATCGCTATATTGCCGGAATGCTTCTTTGCCTCGTTGGAATAACAGCTTGTCGCAAGGATTCCACTTCAGAAGCTTTAGATGAAAGTCTGGAGATTGTTCTCGAACAGGCCGCACAAGGACTGGGGAAATCGTTTTTCCAACTTCCGGAATCGGATGACTTTACAAAAATCCCACAAGATCCCAGAAATCCAATCACAACGGCAAAAGTTCAACTGGGGAAACTGCTATTCCATGAAACTGCATTAGGAATTGAGCCTCACAATGCCTTTGCGCTTCAAACATATTCTTGCGCTTCATGCCATTTTGCCTCCGGTGGATTTCAGGCTTGTAAAATTCAAGGAATCGGAGAAGGTGGGATTGGCTTTGGAATAAATGGCGAATCAAGACATAAAAATTTATTGGTTACGGAGGATGATCTGGATGTCCAGCCGATCCGAACTCCTTCTGCCTTGAACATAGGCTACCAAAAAAATATATTATGGAATGGACAGTTTGGAGCAACCCATTTAAATGAAGGGACTGCAACCTCATGGGAATATGGCACACCAAAGGCGACGAATCATTTAGGTTTTGAGGGGACCGAAACCCAGGCGATAGCTGGCCTAACAGTCCATAGACAAAATCTGAATAAGGAGTGGGCGAATAACTGGGGGTATACATCTATGTTTTATGATGCATTCCCGGGTGTTCCAGATGACACATTGTTTACAAAAGTCTATGCTGGCCTCGCCATCGCGGCCTATGAACGTACGTTACTGGCTACAAAAGCACCTTTCCAGTTATGGCTAAAGGGA
This sequence comes from Chitinophagales bacterium, assembly GCA_038328415.1. GTDB lineage: Bacteria > Bacteroidota > Bacteroidia > Chitinophagales > Saprospiraceae > JAGNXB01. The sequence goes on from JBBQMA010000203.1 coordinate 4,147, forward strand.
CAGCACAATGCGATGAGTGATAAAGAGAAAAGAGGAGCTATTGTTTTTTTCAGGGACGCCAATTGCACTAAATGTCATACAGGTCCTGCATTGAATAGCATGGCGTTTTATGGATTAGGGATGAAAGATTTGTGGCAAACGGGTGCGCCAAAAGCCAAACCTCAAAGTCCTGAAAATTTGGGAAGAGGAGGGTTTACCAAAAATACGGAGGATAACTATCACTTCAAAGTACCCCAACTCTACAATTTAAAGGATAGTCCTCATTACGGACATGGTGCCAGTTTAACTTCACTAAGAGAGGTGATTGAGTACAAAAACAGGGCTATCAAAGAGAATCCAACTGTGCCAGACGTGCAGCTTTCGCCGTTATTTGTACCCCAACAGCTTACGACTTCACAAATAGATGATCTTACCGCATTCCTGACATTTGGACTTAGGGATCCTTACTTACGTCGATACCAACCAACTCATGTTCCATCTGGGTCCTGTATCCCTAATAACGACCCGACTTCGAAAGTAGATCTCGGATGCCTTTAGCTACTCTCAGGAATTCACAATTATATCCATAGTTAAAGAAAGATATTTTATCTTGTTGCGTACTTTTATCTTAAGATAATTTGGTATGCAACTGAAAAGATACGTTTTACCTTTTGTTCTATTAGGCTTCTTCCATATTACACAGGCTCAATTATCTGTTTCAGGTACCGTTCGTGGTGCAAATGATGGTGATGTGCTGATTGGGGCAAGTGTTGTAGAAATGGGTACAACTAATGGAGTTACCACAGATTTTGACGGCAAATTCAAGTTTGATGTAGCCCGGTTCCCTGCCATATTGCAAATTAATTATCTGGGATTTGAAGCTTTGGAAGTGCCCGTTGATCGATCTACCAAGGATCTTAAAATAGTTTTACAGGAAGCGGGTATAACCCTTGAATCGGTGCAGGTGCGTGGCCATCGTATTTCCGACAAACAGAAAGAAAGTGCCTTAACCATTGAGTCTCTCGATCTCCTTGCTATCAAGGAAACACCTTCAGACAACTTTTATGATGGACTTGGAGCACTTAAAGGGGTTGATCTTACCGCTGCTAGTCTGGGCTTCAAAGTCATAAACATGCGTGGCTTCAATAGTACCAGTCCTGTAAGGTCATTACAAATAATAGACGGAGTAGATAATCAGGCACCAGGGCTGAACTTTTCACTAGGAAATTTTCTGGGCTCCAGTGAGTTGGATGTTCAAAAAGTGGAACTCATTGTAGGTGCAAGTTCTGCCTTTTATGGGCCAAATGCATTTAACGGGGTGATTAGTATGGAAACAAAGAACCCATTTTATTTTAAGGGTTTAGCAGCCTCAGTTAAGGCAGGAGAAAGAAATATGTTTGAGACAGCGGTCCGATATGCTGATGCCATCAAGAATAAAAAAGGACAAGATGTCATTGGATTGAAATTTAATCTATTCTATCTAAATGCATTGGATTGGACAGCTGACAACTACGATCCTGTTACAGGTAC
>JBBQMA010000204.1:0-5643 GCA_038328415.1 Chitinophagales bacterium
GTATGACTATACCCTGGAAAGCGCCGCCGATACTCCCTTTGCGCAACTGGTGTATCACAATGCGGATATTTATGCCAATACCCTGTGTACACCGGAACTGGCTTTTAAAACGTACTATGAAGCCCAACACCTAGCGGATGCGCGTACCATTAAGTACGTTCGTATTGAGCTTGGTAAGGGAATTATACCTGCATAGGGAGCATACTTTACGTTTGACTTATCTTCATCCAAATGCACCCGTTTATTGCACGCATTTGGGAAGTAACCATGAATACCTTATGGCTGGTTATTTATGTTACAAGGGATGTGGAGATGGTATTTGGCACAGGCGGCCTAAGACAAAGGACCACCGTCATCCAAGCGATGGGTTGTCACCTTCCTAAATGAACCCAAGTCGGACGCCGCGAAAGTAAACAGGGTATTTGTAGTCATTGAAGTCCTTGACAAGTGGGGGGAAAATAATCCGGTATCCAAACGGTACAGACAATGTTTATGTTACCTCGATTTTTATCAACCATTTGGCTATGCCGCTGTTAAAAAGCCTAAATGTTTGAACATGGTATACATGGTAATTGGTGGCTCCAAGGGGATTGGTCGGGCTATTACAGAAAAGTTGTTGACACAGGGCCATACCGTATGGGTGGGGTCTCGTTTTAAAGGAGAGACGCCAGCGAAAGCCAATTGGTTTGAATACAATGCATTGACCGATGAATTACCTGGAGCATCCATAGAAGTACCATTGGCCGGGCTTGTTTATACGCCGGGGTCGATGGTGCTGAAACCTTTCCGAAGTCTGAGTCTGGCCCAATTTAACGAGGATTATGCGATCAATGTCCTCGGAGCCGTCCGGAGTCTGCAAGGGGCACTTTCGGCATTAAAAAAGAGTGGCAACGCATCCGTAGTATTTTTCAGTACGGTAGCCGTCGGACAAGGGATGCCCTTTCATGCCTCCATCGCAGCTTCCAAGGGCGCCATTGAAGGATTGACACGTTCATTAGCCGCCGAGCTTGCCCCTACGATAAGGGTGAATGCCATCGCACCTTCGCTGACAGATACGCCCCTTGCAGAACGCTTACTATCAACGGCAGAAAAAAAAGAAGGCGCAGCAAAACGAAACCCACTGCAACGCCTTGGCAAGCCAGATGATATTGCTGCAATGGCATCCTTTTTACTGGATCCGGACAACAATTGGATAAGTGGTCAAATCTTTAGTATCGATGGTGGGATGGGAGCCATTCGTGTCTGAAAAGGAAAGCCGATAGTGACCGCTGTTTGATGTATATTTGTTGAAATCATCCCCAATGAATTCCACTCCACAAAATGCTTCAGCCTGGAGGCCACTTCGATGGTATTTAATCAGCGGCGTACTACTTACCCTTTTGATCCTGCTGATCATACAATACAACAAACAGCGTCAGACATCTGGTGATCGGACCTCGGAACTGGAAAGTCAGGTCGCCTCATTGACGGCAACATTATCCCAAAGAGAGGCTCTGCTTATCGAACGGGAAAAGCAAATTACCGGCTACAAGGATTACGAAGCACTTATCCAGTCATCGCGTATCCGGGAAGCGCTTTACCAACAATTGCCTATGGCAGCCGGGGATCAGGTATTTATAATGCCAGACAGTATGCCGGGTGTTATCAATTCGGTCACTATTTCAGGAAATGCCTTTGAATATTCAATCCGGTATAGTGTTCGCAAAAAGGATGGTACAGTTGAAGATCTACCGTATACGAATCTGACAAAAGTTGGAAGGGATTAATTTCAAATTTCAGTTTGAGATTTGAAATAAAGCATAACAGTAATGCAATGACTTGTGTGCCAAAACATCGTTAATATATTTAATTATTTCCTGATCAGTAACCGAATTCCACTTCAAAAAGGCTATTCAATTTTTTTCTTTGCTGCCTGGTAAACGTATTTGGAATTACCATTAGTTATCAAAGCTACCACTTCCATTTTTTCTGCCTTCCATACCAGTGGCAGGGTAGTCTCTACATCATAATTTACCGTTTGTCCTGCATTTACGCCGGAGGGAGCAATAATATCCCCTTCAAAATTGGTACTTAGGATGGTGCGCAATACATGCTTATGGATATATTCGGGCAAATCACCAAAACGAATATCCTTTTGATAATCGACTATCCCACTCTCCGTTAATAATACCGTGACTCGCAAAGGTGAGCTAATGGATTCCCTTGCAATACCACTAACAGTAACCTTAAGTTTCCTCGTAGCCGGATCATAAACTGGTATAACATTTAAGCCCATCTTTGGCTGTAGCGCAACTTCCTGCCCCAAATAACCTGCCCAGGTAGCTGCAACATTATGCAGGCTGGTTTCACCCGGAAATTGTTTTCGGTTAATGATGGAACTGGGATAACCCTTATCCGGCGTACCCAGGAACGTATTCAACGCATCGCCGGCAGGCGTTCTGAAATCATACTTGCTTTTATTTGCTATGGGTGTGGCAAAAAATCCGGTGTGAACGGAGATAACCGCCAGATTATCCGGATACAGGACTAATAGATTTTCCAGCTCCTCAGTGCCCTGGGGGCAAAAAACACATTGAGCACCGGTGAACTCTTCAATCACTACCACTCTATCACCCAGATCGGATGGCGGACCAAATTGCACATTCGGACCAATTTCTTTACAGCCGTTTAGTATTACAGCAAAAATCAGGATGATCGGAAATATATGTTTCATGTGTCTGGATTTAAAAATTGGTTTGCATATTTACTCTAAACCCACTAAACGCAGGTTCGTACCTGCATATACCACCTGTACAAACGATACCATCAACCTGCTTGATATATGAAAACGCAAATCGGCTAGGGCCTGTTGCATAAAAAATATCTGCGCGGGGATAATGGATGGGGCGTTCCTTATTTCCTGTATTTGCATTAATGCGTGCGGGCTTGAAATTCCACATATCCGCCACGGCGAAGGTCCAATGGGGAGCGATAGTGAATTCTACTAATCCATACAGCCAGTCACCATAATCTCTGTTTTGGGCTGATCCTACTCTTCCAGTAAACATTGCCGAAAGCTCCGTGCGGATTGCTTTTGTATCATCGATATTATATTGAATATCGGCGTAGGGCGTAATGGTGCTGAGATCACCGGGCTTCCCCTCATAAATGAACTGGTTATACCATTGGTGTTGAATCCCCCCCAATATATTCCATTGATCACCGGGTTTCCAATTGGTCTCAAGGTAAATTTCCCGATAGAAAAGGTCATCCAGATCGAGGTTCATAATCTGGCTGTAATCTACTCCAAATGACAGTTCGTCATTGAGTGAATATCGAATACTTGCCTGTCCGGCTGTTTCGCCAATTTCCTGTGTTGCGGCATTATATCGGGCCGTAAGACGGTATGTATTCACCCGTGACATAGGCGGCAGGAAGTTGACGATACCACGAAGTTGATTGACAAAAGGATCGATCCGGAAAATGAAATCCTGCGTCCGCTTGCCTTCCAATATAATCCCCAATCCACCTGTAGTATATCCTAAGGACGTATAAACCATATTGCCCGGACGTGATACTAACCGGCCTTGAGTCACTGAGCCGTTCCAATTGTTGCGCTCTTCAAAAGGGTCAAAAAACACGTCTTCCGTTTTATATGCCCCTTCAACATACCAGGAAAAATTGCCCATGGACAATGTGTTATACAATGTAACTGCGCGCGTGTTGTAATTGGGTACAAAGCTGTCGATGGGTGTGTACGTTTCAATGGCTGCCACAATCTGATTCATAGTAGCATCGGCATAGGTCCGCATGACGATACCTGCTCCCGGCGAAAGTGACCAGGTGTTTTCTGCGTTTCCAGGAATGAAACCCTCTATCGCAGCACCGGAAACAACTTGATTATAGACGGAGAAGACATTTCGTTGCTTGCCGGAAAATGCCTTTACCTGCCAGTTATCATTAATTTGATAGGCAACCTTCCCTCCGTACAGTGCATTGTCGATTGCTAATGGCCGGGCTTCGTAAGCTCTAAAAATCAGGCCACTGCCAATCTGATCATAAATATGCCCTCCGGAGATCTGAAACTTTCCAACTTTTTTCCGAATATACCATCGGCCAATACCGAGTCCATTAAACGAACCTAATGGATCAAACAGATTTGTATTATTAAAGAGGTCAAACCGCAACCCCATATCAAAACCCCAATTCGAATAATCCAAATTGAGCCAGGATTCATTACCTAATAATTGCCGATCATATCCCGGAGTGTTGGCTGCACCAATCGCAGAATCCCGTTGAAAAAAATTGACATTGGCCTGAAAGCTTCCAGAAAGCCGGCCAGTGCTGCTCTCCTGTGCGCTCAATCTCAACTGCGTAGAAAAACTAAAAACGGTCAGCACTAACAGCTTAAAGCATATAATTTGTTTCACAAATACGGTATTAGCGTGATTTAACTGATAAAGATAAGGGAATTTAACTTCCCAATGTTGGCAATTTTGCGTTAAGGGTTTCTATCCAATGACTGTCGCTTTGGCCTAAAAATAGGCCCCGGTCAATTGTTAAATCGCCGGGGCATACATCAATGATGATTTGTGTGCGTTACTCAGGCTTCATCCGGACTACGGCCTCCAATCAGGAAGTCCGTGTATTCTTTAAAAGCTGCCCAATCACCATTGGCCGCTAACTCGGCTTGTTTAGGCCAGGTTACCGGATCATGGATGCGATAGTTGTCGCCTCCGGCATCGAGAATTTCCTGCAATCGAGATACAGGAGCCGCGGCGAGTTCGCTCCAGGAGTGTATACCGCCTGCCTTTAGCAATTGTTCAATTTTTGATCCAATGCCTTCAATGATTTTTAAATCATTGGGGTCAGATGGGTTGCTGAGATGAAGGGTCAATGCATCGGGGTCAGCTTGTTTCAGTTGGAAGAGTGCAATTGCCTGGCCCACCCAATTGTCCCGTGCTATACGGTCGGGGAAAAATTCGATCGCCTGGTTAACTTTTTCGACCAGATCATCATCAAATTGGCTTACCTGTTCATAGGTGTAAATGCCGAGTTCATTAAGTTTCTTTTCCAGTGCCGGACCGATTCCATTTATTTGTTTGAGATCATCTTTATCCGAAGCTGATGCGACTGCAATTTTATTGCCCATAGCCGAGCTTAATGCCAAGCGAGCTGAAGCGGCATCCTCAGGAGATCCGACAGTTTCCTGCGCTTCGGTTAATCCATAGATGTCTGCCCGAAGCTGGCCCTTCTCTTCTTCACATGTCCGCAATCGTTTGCGACAATCATCCTGACCCATGTTGGCCTTATGCAAATCATCTTCCGTCCCGGAAAGCTTTATTCGCATTACATCTAATTCGCTGCGCAATTGCATAATGGTGTTCTGTGCTCCTGTAAGTTCTGTGCGAAGATCCTCCAGGCGTCTGCGCCAGTATAACCAGCCTGCAATGAGGCCAATCAAAAAGGCAATGAAGAGAAACAAAAGTACCAGCAGGCTGTCACGAACAGGAAGCTTGGTAAACAGATCGGTTAGAAAATCCATTTCGAGTTGGTTTTACTGTTTGTTGATAGTGAGGTTGACTCTTCTGTTTTTTGCCCTTCCTTCTTCGGCGGTATTATCTGCAACCGGTTCACGTTCACCAGCCGAAAGGGTATTTATTT
>JBBQMA010000205.1:0-5638 GCA_038328415.1 Chitinophagales bacterium
CCGGCTGCAAAAACAAAAAAGTTACCCCTCTGATCTTCCATGCGCTTTAACAGTGTCTGAATTGCTTCGTCTCCAAAGTCACCTGCTGATCCGGCACCGGGCTGAGACAAAGCATATGCTTCATCAATAAAAAGTACCCCACCTTGTGCCTCCTTAATACGCTCAGACGTTTTTATAGCTGTCTGGCCTACAAATCCCGCAACAAGCCCCTGCCGGTCAGTTTCCACAACATGTCCTCTTTCGAGTAAGCCAAGCGCCTTGTAGACTTTAGCCAAAATGCGCGCAACAGTTGTCTTGCCTGTACCAGGATTGCCTACAAACAACGTGTGCAAGGAAAAACGTTGAAGTGGTGTATATCCCTTTGTAAGATAATACCTGACCAGCAGCACTGTTTCGCGAATATCCCTTTTGATCCGCTCTAACCCATGGAGCTCATCCAATTCAGATAATGCCTCCGTCAATAATTCTTCATCCACCGGCAGCGCAATCTGATCTTTGACAATGGTTAGTGTAGCCTTAAGGATATCTTCAGGGATTATCGTTTGAAGGGCTTCATTTGTTTGATCATCCGGATCATCGGACGACATTATTCGCAGTCCTAACTGGATTTTGGCTTTTTCAATTAGATCGAATACAAACCGGGCATTCCCAAACGATTTATTTCTTGTACGGTATTCGCGTACAATAATCTGGTCAATAAGACGCCTTGCATTATCATCCAGTTGGATTTCCATCTTTTTCGTAGCTATACCAGAGATGAGGGCTAACTCTGAAGGTACATAATCAGGAAAAGTAATCTCCATTTTTATCCTCGACCTTAGCCCTGGGTTACTATGAATGAAAAAATCCATTTCAGCTGGATACCCTGCTGCTATGACTGCCAAATCACCTGGCCCATCTGACATTTCCTTGACCAAAATCTCGATGACCTCCCTCCCGAAATCCTTCACATCATCATTTGATCGCGCCAAAGCATAAGCTTCATCTATAAATAATACACCTCCCCTGGCTTTTTCTATTGCCTCGCGGACTTTAGGCGCCGTCTGACCGATGAATTCTCCAACCAGATCGACACGGTCGACAGTATGAACATGTCCTTTGGAAAGGAGGCCCAATTGGAAATAGATCGTCCCCATCATTTTGGCAACTGTCGTTTTTCCTGTACCCGGGTTACCTTTAAAGAGAGCATGAAGTTGTATTTGCCCCTCTTCCCGAAAACCTTTCCGCTGGCGCAAACGGATAAACTCCATGTAGGCTGTTCGTTCCTTTATTTGGTTTTTAACCGAAGTTAATCCTATAAGCGATTCCATTTGGTCCAGCACATCACGTAATCCAACCGGATCTGGAATGCTATTGCCTAGTGGTTGTGCTCGTTCCTGACCAGGCATCCAAACCATAGGATCTCCGGTAACCTGCTCATCCCCCATGTCTATATAAACGGTCCCTAATAATCTATCAAGGAATACCAGCTCCGCAACATAAAGTCCTGCTCGCCAGGTCCCGATTGTATCAGAACCCCAGCCAACTGTAACCTTTATTGTAGGTTCTTCTCCATTGATCGTAACGAACTTCACTACTTTTCCCTTTAACTCGCGGCTTTCACTGAAAAATTTAACCACTAACTCCAAATGCCAGGAGAGGTCGGCGACTTCGTTGTCAAACGTTAGTTCGGCATAAACAAACCGAGTGTTTTTGGAATCAAATTGGTTCAGGTAAAGTCGCTCGTGCTCAGGGACATCATCCATAGGCCCTTCATACAACTTAACTCCAACAAGCATTAAGTAAGTATCAGGAAGGAATCCTTGGTTATCTCCGGAGGACTGCACATAAAAATAGCGAGTCCCAACTTTCTCTCCATCTATGGAAGCCTCCCAAAAATATGCGCCCGTTTTCCAAAATGTTCCCTCTTTTTTATTACCCCATCCTTCTCGAACAAACACAATAGTATCTTCCTTTGAAATGTCGCGCTGGAAGGAAAGATGGCAAATAGGTTTTGTTTTATTAGTACTTTTGAAGCACCGCAATTCAATGACTGCAGACCAGTCTTCCCGATCAAAACCTTTATTGACAAAGGATAACTCGGCATAGATATAGTTCAATTCGCTTACATCGTATACCTGCCGGTACCGCTTTTTATTGTCAGCCAACCATTCCGTATCGGAATAGGTCTGTAACGACTTAAACTTGTACAGGGAAAAATCATTTTCCTGATCAGCCGTATAAATAGGTATCTCCATTGTTTAGAAATAAATCTTTACCATAAACACAATTTTGCTCAAACGAAAGATTTGCGGTTTGATGTATTATTTCACAACTATCTTTCGTTCCTCGGGTTCAGGCTTTACAAATCAGCTACATTTAGGCTTTATTTTCAAAAAAACGACTTTTTCTTGCAATTCCACCTCTTTGCATTTGGATAATTAGCCTGAATGAAAATAAATTTACCGCCAAAATTAAACCAGCTTTAATCAATAACGAAAAACACCCTATGAATCCAAAGAAAAGGATTGTCAAAGATTATGAAAATCTTCCTGAGGACATCCTCAATCGAATCAAAATGCAGTATTTGCATGGATTTGCACAACATCTTATAACGTATGTTAATAAAGATGGAAAGAAGGTATCTGCGCTGCCCTTTGAGATGGAAGACATCTATTACTTGGTTCGAATGACGGTGCAAGAGGCACGTCAAATCATTGCTGATGATGACGATTATGATGCAGATGGCAACCTGCGTGGCGATTTTGGCGACACGGATGACTTCGCAAGCACTGAAGATGGCGATGATTTTGATGAACCCGGCGAAGAGGATGCACACAACCGGGATGGGGGTGAAGGAGGCGATAGCGATTATTAAGCACTCCCTTAATTGTATTTTTCTTAAAGTCCTGTTAATTCAAATGGTTGGTACGCCAGCCTTGTAAGCTTAGTCGTACCTTCAATGTAAAATCAAATGTTCTTATGAAAAAATGTCTTATCGCATCTATTGCGCTTATTTTTAGTCAGGTGATAACTCTCCATGCTCAGGGCACTGCCGCAAAAGCGCCTGAAAACTGGTTCAATTTGGACTGGCAGACGGATGGCGTTCCGGGCGTCAGCACTGAAAAGACTTACCAAACGCTCCTGAAAGGAAAAAAAGGTATTCCTGTGATCGTTGCTGTTATTGATGGTGGGGTAGATTACAACCACGAAGACCTTAAATCGGTCATGTGGGAAAATTCCAAAGAGAAAGCGGATAATTCCAAGGATGATGACCTGAACGGATATGTAGACGACATTTTCGGATGGAGTTTCATTGGAAATGCCAACGGGAAAAATGTCCACCAGGATTTGCTTGAAGTAACACGTCTTTACGTTCATTACGAGAAGCGATTCAAAGACAAGGATGTATCTACTCTCAAAGGAAAAGCAAAAAAAGACTATGCGTACTTTAAAGAGCTAGAGACGGTTATTACCACTGAACAGCAAAAAGCCGGAGCTACAACAGCCTTTTACATGGCCATGAAAGCAAATTATATCAGTTCAGACTCCCTGTTGAAAGCACACTTTGGCAAAACGGAACTTACGTTGGATGATCTTTCCACAATTGATCCTAAAAATGAATCGCTACAATCGGCTGCTGCCGTTGTTGGTAAAATGCTGGAGAACGGAATGGATGCCTCATACTTTGATAATGTCATTGAATATTTCAAAAGCCGGGCTAAATATTACGATACGACATTTGATCCTCGTGATATTGTAGGGGACGACTATTCAAATGCCACAGAATGGAATTATGGCAGCAAGGACATCATTGGGCCCGACGCGTTTCACGGTACGCATGTAGCCGGAATTATCGGTGCTGACCGGAAAAACAATATCGGAATTATGGGTGTCTGCGACAATGCAAAGATTATGGGCGTGCGGGTTGTACCGGATGGTGACGAAAGGGACAAAGACGTGGCAAATGGTATTCGTTATGCTGTGGACAACGGCGCGAAGGTGATTAACATGAGCTTTGGTAAAAGTTACTCATGGAACAAACAAGTAGTTGACGAAGCTATAAAATATGCAGAAGCGCACGATGTACTCTTGGTCCATGCTGCTGGCAATGACGGCAAAAACAATGATAATACCGATAATTTTCCTAATAAAAATTTTGAGAAACGCCCTTTATTTGGGTGCAAACAAGCCAAGAACTGGGTAGAAGTAGGTGCACTAAACTGGCAGGATGGAGATCGATTAGCTGCTCCCTTCTCTAATTATGGAAAAAAGAATGTGGATCTGTTTGCTCCAGGGATGGCCATCAACTCAACAGCACCAGACAATGAGTATCAGGATGCCCAGGGTACAAGTATGGCCTCACCAGTTGCGGCTGGAGTTGCTGCACTTATCAGATCTTACTACCCTGACCTTACAGCCGAACAGGTTAGGAATATTCTTATGAAATCAGTGACGAAAGTGGATCGTAAGGTTATCAAACCTGGAACAAAGGATGAAATGGTACCATTTTCCTCCCTTAGTGCTTCTGGCGGCATCGTAAATGCCTATGAAGCTCTGCTGCTTGCCGCTAAAACGAAGCCAGGGAAAAAACCTAAAAAACCGTCAACACGTACGATTGACAGTGCGTCAGGCGATTCCAAGGCAAAGTCCAAATCCAGAGTCTAAGTCATCGTTTCACAACGATCAGCCACGAAGTAAAACATCATGAATCACCTCCTGTCCCAATTTTTCATTGAGGAAGGAGGTGATCTTTTTTTTGGAATAATGTAGTTCCTGCCGCAGGCCAGCTGAAACTATACCTATTTCCAACGTATGTCCCCGCAAGCGTATAAAGGAGGTATTCTTGCCAATGTATTCACCCATATCTCGCAGCCAAATCTCGCGGATCTCAGCCTCCCATAAGGGCTGTCGAAACCCGTCTTTTTTGACAAGGGCTTCTAAAACCTCCTTTAAACTTTGCTCATTAAATTTTCGCATTTCAAACTGTTTAATCCACATTCTTAAGAATGCGACTATCGACCATCCTAAAGGTACGAAACGGCTGCTCATTTCCAGCCAGAATTAAGGGAACTCTCCGGTGATCCGTATCCGTGATCACCACCTGCCCAATAGACGAATCCGCTAGAAATTGGATCAGGGAAGCTACCCTCTCATTGTCCAGCTTATCAAAAATATCATCTAGTAACAACAACGGTAATACGCCTTTTTCCTCTGCGATAAACTGAAATTGGGCAAGTTTAAGCGCCATAATTAAGGATTTTAACTGCCCTTGAGAGCTGAAGCGACGAGCAGGAAAGCCATCCATGTGAAGCTCGAGGTCATCCCGGTGTAAACCTTCAGTTGTTCGGCCAAACCGCATATCCGTTGATCTGAAGCGTCCGGCCACATCACTCCAATTTGTGTCCAACAATTTTGTTTTGTAAACTGCCCCCGGCACTTCACGTTCACGGGATAAAACGGCATATATTTCCTTGGTTTTAGTAGCGAGATAGCTGGAAAATCTGGCTCGCTCCTGTACAATGTAGGTAGCAGGTTCTTCCATTTGGGCGTCAAAGGTTTCGAGCATTGAAGGATCTTCCCGTGCACCGGTTAACAAACGTTTCAACCAGGCATTTCGCTGTAGCAACAATCTATTGTAATTCGTTAGCTGGACTAA
>JBBQMA010000206.1:0-5536 GCA_038328415.1 Chitinophagales bacterium
CCTCCACCTTTCCGGATGTAACATCACTATACTCCGGCAGGATGGACGGACAAATCGCAATTTGACGCAGTCGCATCAGTGCATTAAGAATCGCTGGGGCTCCGATGGCACTTCCTTTTTCGAGGTGGCCCAACACCATCCTGCGAACGGCATCTCGCTCCGACACATAACAGGATTCCTGCGCTTCTGTCATATCACAATACACAATTTGCTCCGTCAACTCAGGCAGGTCAGCGGCTACTTCTTCCTTTCGTCGACGTAACAGGTAGGGCCTCACCAATGTGCGCAATGCATCCTGCTTGTCCCTATCTCCCTGCTTCTCTATGGGCCGTTGGTAGTTTGTCCGAAATTTTTCAAATGTGCCGAGCAGACCCGGATTAATAAAATGCATTTGCGACCACAAATCGGCCAGACTATTTTCGATAGGCGTACCGGTCAGCGTGAGTCTGAAAGGACTTTGCAAAGCAGAAACTGCCTGAAAGGTTTTGCTGTCTTTATTTTTAATGTGCTGGCTTTCATCCAAGACGATACACTGGAGATCCAACCCCTTGAATAAGCTGTTATCGCGCACCACCAGGGCATAACTGGTAATTATGACATCTACCCCCAGAAATGCTCCTGCATGTTTTTGCCGAGTTGGGCCACTATGGATGATGATACGGAGGTCAGGTGCAAAACGGGCTATTTCTGATGCCCAGTTGAACAACAAACTGGAGGGTGCAACAATCATTGCCTGGAGTGGGCCTGATAATCTATCGAGCTGCGGTGCCGAAAACATATCCAATTGCCCCATTGTATCAACCCCATCTGCCGGCATCATGCCATCGCGAATATGCAAAAGCAACGTGATCGTCTGAATAGTTTTGCCAAGTCCCATATCATCCGCCAGACAAGCGCCTAATCCTACACCATACAACCCGGCCAACCAGGAATATCCTGCATGCTGGTAAGGTCGCAGTGAAGCATGTAATGTCTTGGGTACAGGAAATAACGCTGGTGGAGGTGCATCAACCTGCGGCTTTGTCATCCCTTCATTTTGATCACCACGATCGACCAGCAACGCACGGTGTTGGGCCTTCGTAAATCGAATGGTATCGCCATTAATTGTGCCCAGTAAAAACCAATCGGCATACGTAATGAACCAGGCCGGCGGCACCAAAAAACATTTGCTGTGCGGCAAGGGATGAAAGGGCACCTTGTCGGGAATAGTTTGCCTGAGCGCGCTAAAAGCCAGATCATAGGACCCAACACGAACCCTCGCTAATAGATCGAACCAATCTGTTCCTTCGATAGGATCGGCATCAACCAGCCTGACCCATTCGTGAAGTAATTCGCCCTGAGGCGTATGAAAAGGTTCGATGAGCCATCCCATCTGTATGAGGGATTCAGCATTTCTAACCAGCCAGTGGGCGGCGGAGGCAATATCCGTACCATCTGCCGGGTCGGCAAATGAATACGTTCCCTGACCAGTCGGGTTCAAACCAAAGGCCACGAGCTGGGCCGCTGTGTTCTCTTCATCGGATTGATTGCGCAGATACCGATGAATGGCGTGACCACCTTCTTTTGTCTCGACAAGACGTTGTCGGCTGGTGCGAGAATCATGTGCCTGGAACCAGAATGTGTCATAGGCAAAAGAAAGGCGGCATTTGAAATCGCCGGTAAACAGATCCTGGATAATGCCTATCCGTTTGTCCTTGATGGTTTTATGTTCAAGCATTTCGAACCCATCGGCTGTTATTTCTGCGCGTTCGGCTATAGGGAGTATGAACTTCCTCATGTAGTCGGCGACCAGCTTTTCAGGGATAAATACTTCTGATTTTTCAGTAAACGGTTTGAGCAACGTGGCAGGAGCCCCTTCAAGCCGAATCAGCCATCGGTCCACAATGGCCCATTCGGAAGTGCCTGCCAAAGCCTGGAATTTCCGGCCCAAAAGTTCAAGTGGCTTACCTGATCGGGATAGACGCAGTTGATACCGTATCCCATCCGATTGCCGCTGAAAATAGAGGTTTGGTGCCTCATCAATGGACAAATAATATAAGATATGGGAATTAATTATCCCATTACGACCCAAACCAGTAGTAAAAGCGCACCCAGTGTGAATTGCTCGCTCCATCCAGTTGCTGACGTTGCGCTGGACGTATTGACTTAGTGCCTTTTTGCGCGTTGGTTCCGATTGAAATTCATTCAGCGTGCGGGCTATACGTGTTTTGCGATTGAAGTGCGCCAGCACGGATGCCTCTGTATAAGACTCAGCCTCAGCGACAAGGGTCGTCAATAAATCCGATTCAGATAGTCCAAAGCCGGCAGCGTTTCCTGAGGAGAGTCGACCCTCAACGATGGATGTGCCATATGCTATGACAGGAGCCACCCACACACTTGCCTGGATGCCAAGCAGCGGATGAGGATCAATATTGATAATGAATAGAACAGTGGGTTCGGCCATATCTTCTAAAAAGTGGCCAAAGGTACATGATGACACCCGAAAGTGAAATCCTGTACGCTAATCTGTTTAAAGGAAATGACAACGACAGATCATCTTTTAATAAGCATTGGGTAGACAATCAAAAGGGCTTAATTTATACGTAAATCTTCCACGGATACACCCGGATTCGCTGATGGCTGAAATACAAACTGGGAAGGCTGGACCTTAACATTGGACAATGACTGAATCACATCCAGTGTATATCGGGAACCATCTTTGCTAAAGCCTTCAAACTTTACGATCTCGGGTTTTTTGGCGTCAATACTCAGGCGAAGTTTGAAAAATTCATCATCCCTGTTGCGGGGTTTGAAATCAATGTAGCGCACTGCCTTTTTGTTTTCAGTCCCGGTGCCCAACATGGCATACAGGTAATCGCCATTGTCATAGCGTTTGAGGAGATCGCGTGGCGTGAGGAAATTGCTACTGCCACTTTCATCCTTCGCATTATGGATTTGTACTTCTTTTTGATCCTTGAGATGGATCCAAACAGTCTTGCCATCACAATACCAGACTTGTTGACCTAATTCCAATTTGTATTTATCACCCTGGTGGATAAGCTTTCCCTTCTGCACCTCTGCTTTGGCTTCAGGTGGCGAAATGGTCAATTGGATATCCATTTGGCCCGTGGTCTTTTTTTCATAATTGGCTTTTACTTCATTGAGTACCTTACGGGCCGCCGGGTCAGAGGTTTCCTGCGCAAACAGAACAAAACGGCTGGCTATAATCAGCCCGCCAACAAAGAGAAATTGCCAGGTTAGTTTCATCATACAAAGATAACGGCCGGACAGCTTGGAAGTTACCTGAAACTGGTTATAAAGGTGTTAAAGAGGGTCGAAGGCCGATTTGGGTGTCGGACACCTCACACCATACCTCCTCGATACGGTGTCTGACACCTTCTGTCGGACACCTCACACCGACCATCCTAAATGAAGTGTCTGACACCTGATTCAAGTATGACCACACTTATTCAATGACCAGTCGCTCCACGGAATAGCCTGTTTTAGTCAATAATCGGAGTATATATAGACCTGCAGCTAACTGATCTAATGGAATAGATTGTACGGGTTGTATCCCTTTTTGATGCCAGACTAGTCGACCATGTATATCAAAGATCTCGATGGTTCCAGATGGGTCAACCTCATTTAATGAAGAATAAATGGTCACCTGATCACGGGCGGGATTGGGCACGATCTGCATTGGGAGCCGCTCCTGCTCGTGGGTAATGTGCGTGATGATGGTATTTTGTAGACCGTCCTCACAACCAGGCATCCAGCACCCTACACTGTCGAGGACGACTAGCCAGATATTGTTGGCGCCACTACTGGCACTATCCGTAACCATGCCACAGGAGGCGATACGCCCATCCGGCAAAACCTCCACATCAAAAAATCCTCCAACAAATCGATAATCATTAGTACCTGATACAGTCGTGAAATCCATATCCCTGTATTGTTTATCCCATTGCACATGACCCATCGAGTCAAATTTGGTCATAATAGCCACCTGACTAAAATCCAGAATAATATACCCAACGGCCAATGCGCCACCATCAGTTGTTGATACTACTTTGTTATACTCACGTGTAGGTAACATCCAAAAAAAAGTGTCTCTTACTATTTGGCCATTTTCATTGAATATAAAAATATGGCTAGGATAAGCTACCAACTGCCCATTTGGAGCCGTGTACACGGTATCCTTGAATGTTGTCACCAAGTATTTATCACTTCCTAATCGAGCCAGGCACGAATTGTCTCCATTAAAATTATATCCTATATCTTTTTTCCAGAGAGTGACCCCAAGGGTATCTATTTTGCGAACTACAATTTTTTCATGCTCCTGATACCTTTGCACCCTTGAATTAGTTATTAATTGACCATCATGTGTTTGTTCAATAAATTTAGAACTCAAAAAAAGGTAATCATCCTTGTACCGCTTATACCAATACACTTGACCTGTAGTATCCATACAAACGAGTACATTAAACTTTGGAAAGAATCCAACACCTGATTGGCCCCATAAATAAATTTTATCGTTTAAGATGGTCAGGTCACGGCTGAATGAAGTCAATGTACTATCGCGAAATGGAATAATACGAATCGAATCAAGATGTTCATCAAAAACAGCAATCATCATTTGAAATAAATCGGACTCGCCCACTTTATAACTATTCATTCCCCCCGAGTTATAATACCTATCATTATGCTGGATTAATCCTCGATCTAATTGTAAAAAGATTGAGTCCACTTCGAACTCCTTTGCTAAGTTCACATCACCGCTGTTGGGATCAATGAGAAGATTATAAATAATTGAAATATCTTTCTGTGTTATACTATACGTTTGCGCATTAATTAAAATTTGTCCATCCTGGATCTCCATCATCATTCCTCGCTCGAAAAAAGTATAATCATACGCCCAGCTACCTGTCTGAGCTTGCAGGCTGTTTATCTGAGTAAATAAAAAATAGAAGGATAAGATCCGGAGGACTATGTGTGTCGATTGACTCATGGCAAATTGAATTGAAATAAATGGGTCGATGCACCAATCGGCATCGACCCACTTAGTGATTTAATCAATAATAAATTTCACAATGGAAGGACCATTTTTAGTCAATATGCGGAGCGCATACATTCCTTTATTCAAGTGATCCAGATCCAATAGATGCACAGGTTGGACTCCTGAATCAATAATTACATGTTGGTCAATAATCATATTCGTTGCCCAAGTTTGAGATGTAGTTACATGCATAAATCCAGAGCATGCACATGTATATTCCGTGACAGTAAAGTCTCACAGGCAGTTGGAATTTCCCTTTCAGTAGAGCCCATTAAGCTACTGGAGAGGGAGAAAAAGACGATGATTTCAAAAATTTGTTTGCTCTGGGTAAAAATAGAAGTCTTGTTTTTTTCATGTCATATGGTTTTTGATGATGAATAAATGAATAACTAAAAGGATGGGTAAATTTAAAACGATTTTTTGACTTTGTCAAGGCATGGATGAAACTTTAACATAAAAATCATCAGAAATGAGGATAGATGATGTTTAGGTTGATTGGCG
>JBBQMA010000207.1:0-5536 GCA_038328415.1 Chitinophagales bacterium
AGAGGGTCAAAATTAGTTTCTACAATCGGTAACACCCGGAGCTCTAAAGGCAATCCGTATTTTTTGAGGTATTGCTCGATAATGGGAAAATACATGGCACTCTTGCCCAACAGATTCTCAGTAAAATCCCTGCTGGAGTAAACGTAAATTTTAATGCGTTTGCGGGTTTCATCAGAAAAACGTTTGCTGATGATACTAGGCATTTCTTTAAAACGGGCTTTGATTTCTGATTCAGAAAATTCTGCCGTTTCACGACCCTTGCCATTGGCAGGGACGCCACTTCCCGCCTTCACCGGCCCGTTAAAAGCAAGCCAAAGACAAAGGATGATCCATGAGAATCGAGCCATGAGTGAGTTCGTAGTTCAGTAATAAGCGCAGTAGGTGCGCCAGATTCGGTGGGCAAAGATACTACGATTTACCTATTAGCACCAAACGTTAACGTTAGGTTAACGAATGATGAATCATTTTAATAAGGAAATAACTGATTCCAAATCAAGAGATTGCTGTGTTCCATCTGTCATATTTTTCAGCGCATACCTGCCTGAAAGCCGTTCCTGCTCGCCGATCAGCAGGACAAATTGAACGCCAATAGCATTGGCATACTTCATCATCTTTTGCACCTTGGCTGCCTCCGGATATAAATCTGCCGCTATCCCTTCCGCCCGCAGTTTTCGCAGCATTTCGAATGCAAAAACATGATCTTTCCCATCAAATGTCATCAATAACACCTTGAGATTACTTACAGCAGCCTTCGGAAAAAGGTCTAGCTGCTCCATGACATCATAAATACGGTCCGCTCCAAAAGAAATCCCCACACCGGACATCCCTTCCAATCCGAAAATTCCTGTCAAATCAGCATACCGACCGCCTCCTCCGATACTACCCATCTCGACATTTAATGCCTTCACCTCGAGAATACATCCCGTGTAGTAAGTCAATCCGCGAGCCAGGGATAAATCGAGAACAAGCGTATTGTGCAACGGTGCATCCGCCAGGTATGCCATCACGGTGTCCATCTCCAGCAAGCCAGCCGCTCCCTGTGTATCCTGACTCAATGCCGGACGCAAAGTTTCCAGATCCGGAGTTTCAAGATAACGGATAGCCTTATCTGCTGATTCCGCATTGATACCCTGCCGCAACATTTCTTCGCGCACGCCGCCCCACCCTATTTTATCCGCCTTGTCAATCGCCACAGTCATCGCACCAAAATGGTTACTGATCCCGCATACCGATGCCAATCCGGAAAGCAGTTTCCGATTATTCACCCGGATTTCAACTGGAATGTGCAATGCGTGAAATACCTCATCATAGATCCGGATGAGCTCGGCTTCATACATCAATGCATCCGATCCGATTACATCAGCATCGCACTGATAGAACTCTTGGTACCGGCCTTTTTGTGGGCGGTCGGCCCGCCACACCGGTTGAATCTGATAACGTTTGAACGGGAATGACAAGGCATGATGCTGCATGACCACAAAGCGTGCAAAAGGCACCGTCAGGTCATACCGTAATCCACGTTTGGCGATTGTCGGCAGCACTTTGCTACTATCCAGGGCTGCCAGCGCCTGTCCATCTGCCTTTGAAAGAAAATCACCGTTATTCAATACCTTAAACAGCAATTGATCGCCTTCGTCACCGTACTTCCCGGTGAGCGTCTGTAAGTTTTCCATGGCCGGCGTTTCGATCGGCCTAAAACCATAACGGATAAACGTTTCCCTGATGACAGAAAAGATATACTGTCGGCGATCGACCTGCTCAGGGCCAAAATCGCGGGTACCTTTAGGTATAGAGGGTTTCATACAACGGCTTCAAACTGACGAAGGAAACGGTTATCATTTTCAAACATCAGTCGGATGTCTTCAATATTGTAACGAAGCATGGCGGTACGTTCGATACCGATCCCAAATGCAAAACCCGTGTACCGCTCCGGATCGATGCCACAGTTGGTCAATACAGCCGGATCCACCATACCGCAACCAAGTACCTCGAGCCAGCCTGTACCCTTAGTGATCCGATAATCCTTTTCACTATTCAGTCCCATATAAACATCCATTTCAGCACTGGGCTCGGTAAATGGAAAATAGGATGGACGCAACCTGATCTTGCGCGCGGGACCATAAAACTCACGGACAAAATAGAGCAGCGTCTGTTTTAGATCTGCGAAGCTGACCCCCTCATCGATGTACAATCCTTCTATTTGATGGAATTGACAATGTGATCGGGAGGAAATGGTTTCATTGCGGTAAACCCTCCCAGGAGCAATGATGCGGATGGGCTGCTTCTGCGCCATCATGACCCTTGACTGCACACTCGAAGTATGGGTCCGCAATAATAAACCTGGAGCATCTACGACATAAAAGGTATCCTGCATATCCCTGGCCGGATGATCTTCAGGAGTATTCATGGCTGTAAAATTGTGCCAGTCGTCCTCAACTTCACGGTCATCTGCAACGGTAAATCCAATGCGACCAAAAATGCTGATCATCTCCTGCATGACCAATGACACGGGATGCCGAGATCCGATATGTGTAGGCTCGCCCGGTGCGGTGAGGTCGAGATGCGCAAAGGCCCCCTTCCGTTTGTCTTTTGAAAAGACAGTCTGGAGCGCACTAAACTTTTCTTCTGCAGCCTCCTTTGCCTGGTTGATCAACTGGCCATATTCTTTTTTTCGTGCGTTATCAACTTGCTTGATTTCGCCAAAAAGGGGCTTAAGGATATTTTTAGAACCTAAAAACCGCTGTCGAAACAACTCAAGTTCGTCTAAATTGGACAGTGTTGTAGATTCGATTTCGGTAATCAGGGCCTCTACCTGGTCGAAAGGTGATGGGGACATTATATTCCGGTTTGAAAGCGCAAAGGTAAGCCAAAAGGACGTTCACCGCTGGTAAAACCTGAGGATAAACTAAGCGGCCTGCTACCTTCTACAAATTGGCGCCGCATTTTACCATTCTGGTCTTTCACCCGATAAAACAGACTGTTGGTCGAAGATATCTGCCATGGTCTGCCCATTTATCCTATTTTTAGTGTTACAAAAGGGTAACATCTTTTTGTAACAGAAATCAACAATCATGTCAATAGCCGTAATTAGTGAATGGTGGGAAACCTTGTCGGCCTGGCAACAACTCTATTGGGGCATTTCCCTGTTCTTCAGTGTGCTCTTTATTATTCAATATATCGGAGCACTTTTTGGAGCTGGCGAAGGGATGGATCAGGATGGCGGTTTACCCGGTGATCATGATGGGACAATAGACCCCGGATTTACCTGGCTTTCGCTGCGCAGCATCATTGCTTTTTTTACATTTTTTGGTTGGTCGGGTGTTTTTTTATTGGCGAAAGGCACCACTTTATGGGGAACATTGATCGGGAGTTTTTTTTCCGGGATGTTAGCGATGGCCCTGGTAGGATACATGTTATATCTTTTTGCGCGGCAGACGCAGTCCGGCAATTATTATGTCGATCAATCCCTCTATCAACACGGCGAAGTGTACCTGACTATCCCCGGTGCAAAGGCAGGGACCGGCAAAATTCATGTGCGTATCGGCAATGCGACCCGCGAAGTGGATGCCATTACAGAAGGTAAAACGTTGCCAAATGGTGCCCATGTCCTGGTCACCGGCATCTTGGATGACCATGTCGTTTTGGTCGAAGAATCAATAAATTAATAAGAACGCTATAACCTATAATTCACGTAAATCGAAACCCCTATGGAAGAGCTGGCCATGTTACTTTTTGGACTTGTTGCACTCACGGTGCTTATGTTTTTTTTCTTTGTCAGTCGCTACAAGCGCTGTCCTTCGGATAAAATCCTTGTTATCTATGGCAAAACAGGATCCGGATCAGCCAAGTGCCTTGCTGGTGGTGCAGCCTTTGTGTGGCCGGTTTTGCAGGATTATGAATACCTGGATCTAGCGCCCATTTCCATTGATGTGGACCTGCGGGGTGCATTAAGCAAACAAAATATCCGTGTGAATGTCCCCTCCCGGTTTACTGTGGCCGTGTGTAATGAAGAGGGCATCATGATCAATGCAGCGGAGCGCCTGCTGGGCAAATCCATGGAAGAGATCCGGGACATTGCCAAGGACATTATTTTTGGACAGTTGCGTTTGGTTGTGGCGACGATGGATATAGAGGAAATTAATTCGGACAGGGACAAATTCCTGCTCAATGTATCCAGCAATGTCGGCAGCGAGTTGCGGAAGATTGGTTTGATTCTGATCAACGTGAACGTCACGGATATCCAGGACGAATCGGGCTACATCGAGGCACTTGGTAAAGAAGCAGCAGCTAAAGCGATCAATGAGGCAAAAGTCCGCGTGGCCGACCAGGAGCGAAACGGTGCGATTGGAGAAGCGGAGGCATTCATGGACAAACGGATCCAGGTATCTGGTGCGGATGCCAAAGCGCAGATTGGGGAATCAGAAGCCAGAGCCGTCGCGAATGATGGGGCAAATATAGCGGCGATACGTATAGCCCAATCCAATGCAGAGCGGCGGGAAAAAGAAGCACAGGCCCAGCGACTGGCTACCGTAGCCGAAAAAATAGCGGAAGCCAAAACGTTGGAAGAAGCTTACGCCGCAGAGCGCATCGCAGAAGACGCCCGTGCCAAACGTGATCTGTCAACGATGCAAGCGGATATTATCGTGCAGGCAGAGATCGACAAGCGCCAGAAAGAAATCATGGCTGAAGCCGAAGCAGAGCAGCGTCGTCGCTTGGCAAAAGGGGAAGCCGATGCTATCTTCCTGGTGAAAGAAGCCGAAGCCCGGGGTTTGTTTGAAGTCCTTGAAAAACAGGCCGCCGGTTTTCGAAAGGTGGTTGAAGCGGCTCAGGGAAATACCCGTGATGCGGTGCTGATGCTGATCGCTGACAAGCTGGAGGACCTCGTGCGGATTCAGGTGGAGGCCATTAAAAATATCAAGATCGACAAAGTAACGGTTTGGGAGGGCGGCCAACAAGGAGACGGTGAAGGCAATTCTACCTCCAAATTTATATCCGGTCTCTACAAATCCGTGCCACCTATGAATGACCTATTTAACATGGCCGGCATGGACCTTCCAAGCTATCTCGGCGCTAAAAAGGAGGACGTTCGCCAGGCCGGCACCAAGGAGGAATAAGGTCCTCAAATAGAAGAAAGCAAATGAGTTAATCTCTTATCAAACTAATTTCCAGCATACTGTTGGTTATCAAGTATTTGAGAACATAGACTTTTAAGGGTTTTTCAATACTTCCACAACAAAGACCTAATTGACATCTCTTGTCCAACCAACAGGAAATGGCACTCCCGCTCTTGTGTAAGCTAAATTTACAAAAATTATAGGTGTACTGGGTCAAGGGATGCTTGTTCCTCCTTTGTAATTGGAGACCTTGGTGATGGTGTATCTAGATTTTTTTGTCGGTACTGATGAACCCACTCCTTGAGGCACTATTCAACGTTAACAAGACGACCCGTAGCAACTTGCCAACCTTTGCCATTTACCAGGTGATAATAATAGATCCCCGGTGGCCAAGCGTCACATGCTCCATGATGCAAATAAGC
>JBBQMA010000208.1:0-5534 GCA_038328415.1 Chitinophagales bacterium
GATGGAATGGTCGAGGAGCGGTTCAAGTCTGCAATACACACGATAGGCAGTGCCTGGTATACAGCATGGGTTGATGCCGGCCAGCCGTCATTATGGGAGGAACCAATCCATATAGTTGCTCCGGTAGTTGAAGAAAATACGAGACCTGCAGCTGGTCAATTCGGCAGGCCTCACGATAACTAATTGTGGCATTTAAGGTGTAAACAAGGGATCGTCATTCCATTTTTGAATGAATTTTCAGTTTGCAGATGCGAGCTTCAAGGTCAGTAAAAATGCCGTTAATAAATTTCATTCTGGAGACCACTAAATTTTTGTTTTAAGCCATTTTGAACCGTACTTTCGCACCATGGAAAAAAAATGGATTCATGTTGCATTAAGGGGCTTAGCAATGGGAATGGCTGAAGTTGTACCGGGCGTGTCCGGTGGTACTATTGCATTTATTACCGGGATTTATGAGGAATTGCTATTGAGTATAAAAGCGTTTCATCCCCGGTTACTTAAAACCTTTAGGGAAGAAGGGATTGCAAAAGTCTGGCAAAATATCCATGGCACGTTTTTGACCGCCTTACTCTTTGGAATGGCTGTGGGTCTAGTTGTGGGCGTTTTTGGGATTTCCTGGTTAATCGAACATCAACCCAAGGCTATTTGGTCATTTTTCTTTGGGCTTATTATCGCATCTGCGGTGTGGGTAGCACAGAGTTCGGATAAATGGCATGTACGGGAATGGATTGGTTGCATTGGAGCAACATCCATTGCATTTAGTATCACCGTTATTAGTCCAGCTACAGGTATAGAAGATTTATGGTTCTTCCTTATCTCAGGAACAATTGCCATTTCTGCAATGCTTTTACCCGGAATATCAGGAAGTTTTTTACTCTTATTAATGGGAATGTATACGTTTATCATTGATAACGTAAAAGAAGTATTGCGGACTTTTCAGAGTGAAAATCTTATTGTTGTAGGAACTTTCGCCGTGGGCTGTTTGATTGGTTTGGCAGGAGCTGCCCGGGCATTGACTTGGATTTTTCAACACTTTAGAAATTCGGCACTCGCCATATTGACAGGATTTATGTTAGGATCGCTCAATAGATTATGGCCCTGGAAAATTGTTGAAACATACCGGTTAAATTCCCACGGAGATGAAGTGCCACTCGTCGAACGCAGTATTTCGCCTTCCTCCTATACAGGTGATCCCCAACTTATGACCGTAATTATTTGCGCGGCTGCGGGCTTTTCTTTAGTGTGGATGTTGGGTAAGTTTTCCCCAAAAGCGGAGGATACTTCCGGATTATGAGAAAAGAGTTGGGTTTAATAGGATTTCCATTGGAGCACTCCTTTTCTCCGGCCTATTTTCGTCAAAAATTTGATCGGGAGGGATTGGATGAATGGACTTATGAGTTGTTTCCTTTGTCCGCGATTGATTTGCTTTTTTCTTTTTTGAATGATCACAAACACCTTGTTGGTTTCAATGTAACTATTCCCTATAAACAAAGTATTCTCCCTTTTCTGGATCTAATCCATCCTGATGCCAAAAGGGTAGGAGCTGTTAACACTGTGCGTGTGACATCCAATGGACTAGTGGGATATAATACGGATGTGCCGGCTTTTCAACAAGTTTTGACCGGCCTACCCAGTCTCTCTTCAGTTACAGGGGCTTTAGTCCTGGGGACAGGAGGTGCGGCAAAGGCTGTTTGTTATTCTTTGAGCAAATTGGGAATTCCATGGAGTACCGTTTCCCGAACCAAAGATCGTGGTGATTTTGTCTATAATGAACTTAATGAGGATACCATCAGGGACCATAATCTTATCATTCATGCCTCTCCGTTAGGTATGTTTCCACACATGGATACGTTTCCCGAGCTACCTTATGGATTCATCTCCACTAAGCATATTTTAATTGATTTGATTTATAATCCTGAAGAGACAATATTCCTAAAAGAGGGGAAAAAACGAGGTGCTTCCACGTGTAATGGTTTAGAGATGTTGTACCTTCAAGCCGAGAAATCTTGGCAAATCTGGACCCATTCGAATGAAAACGAATTCTGAATTATTAATTGCAAGTAAGCCTGAAATTCTTGATTTTCAGGACACCAAAACTGCTTTTTCGCACTTGTCCGATAGAGATATTTCTGCATCTTCTTGGCTGTTTCGGTTGATGAACAAACCGTGGCTTGTTAAATTTGGTGCTCCATTGGGACTTTGGTCTGTCAAATGGAATATTCCTTTTGCCAGAAAGATTGTAGAGCGCACAATCTTTCGGCAGTTTGTTGGCGGGTCCAGTTTACTGAATACTATGCCAACAATCAACAAACTGGCTAAAAATCAAACCCTTACGATTCTTGATTACGGTGTGGAGGCTAGAGAATCAGAGGAGGATCTCAACCGCACTATGCGGGAGAACCTGAGAGCTATTGAATTTGCTGCTGATCATCCCAGTGTGCCGGTTGTCAGTACCAAGATTTCAGGATTGGCCAGTAATGCGCTTCTTGAGAAGGTGCAACGTGGTGAATCCCTTAGTGAAGTTGAAGAGGAAAACTATCGTTCAGTTATTAAACGTGTAGAAGCAATAGCTTATACCGCATTTGAGAAAGGTGTCTCGGTGTTTTTTGATGCCGAAGAATCTTGGATCCAGGATCCAATAGATCAAATGGTCAACGCCATGATGCGTCGGTATAATAGGGAAAGAGTGCTGATCTACAACACTTACCAAATGTACCGACATGATCGCTTAAAGTATCTTATGCAAAGTGCAGCCGAAGCTTCTTCCGAGGGTTGGATGCTAGGTGCAAAGATTGTAAGGGGTGCCTATATGGAAAAAGAGCGGGATAGGGCAAAACAAAAAGGTTATACCTCACCAATTTACTCAGATAAACAGTCCACAGATGAAGCCTATAATAAGGCGCTTCGGTTCCTGGTTGAACATTATGAACAGATAGGTTCATGTAACGCGTCGCATAATGCCGAAAGTAATATGCTTATGGCTCAATGGATCGATGAGCTGAAAATTCCACGGAATCATCCACATCTCAATTTCTCGCAGCTTTACGGGATGAGTGACAATATTACCTTCAATTTAGCCGCTTCTGGATATAATGTGGCTAAATACGTGCCCTATGGACAAGTCAAAGAGGTCATACCTTATCTCATCCGAAGAGCTCAGGAAAACACCTCCGTGACTGGCGAAATGTCGAGGGAACTGGAATTGCTTAATAAAGAACTTTTACGGCGAAAAGGATAAGCCTCCTTTTGAGAATAGATCTGGCGCATAATGATTAGTTCAGCAATTCATAGATCCCGGCAATGCCTTGCCCACCACCTACACAAGCCGTTACAATTCCGTATTTTCCATTGCGCCGCCGTAATTCACTGATGAGTTGGGTGCTCAGTTTGGCTCCTGTGCACCCTAGTGGATGACCCAGAGCAATTGCCCCACCGTTAACGTTGACAATCGATTGGTCAATATTTAGTTCACGCATGACAGCCAGCGCCTGGACAGCAAAAGCTTCATTCAATTCAATAAGGTCTATATCATTTAGTGAAAGATTAGCTTGTTTGAGCGCCTTAGGGATGGCTGCACATGGGCCAATACCCATATACAAAGGGTCTACACCGGCCACTGAACAACTCACTAGCCTAGCTATTGGGGTCAATCCAAGGGTTTTTACTAAATCTTCAGACATAACCAGGACAAAAGCCGCTCCATCTGATGTCTGTGAGGAGTTTCCTGCGGTGGCTATCCCATCTTTTGCAAAGGCAGGTTTTAATTTGGATAGACCTTCTATGGTTGTATCCCTCCTAACGCCTTCATCAACTTTGGCGGTGATCGTACGCTCTTTACGTTGATCATTTTCAACCCAAACTTCGGTAACGTCAATTGGAATAATTTCTTCTTCGAACTTACCGGCATCAATGGCTGATGCGGCCAGTTGGTGAGATCGCAGTGAAAATAGATCACAATCTTCACGGGAAACACCATATTTTTTTGCCACAGCTTCTGCAGTTAGTCCCATGCTGACAACATAATCAGGTGTGTTTTTGGCAACATTATAGTTTGGAGCCAATTTGTATCCGGTCATTGGAATCATGCTCATGCTTTCCGCTCCACCTGCAATGTAACAAGATCCCATGCCGGAACGAATTTTTGCCACTGCAATAGATATGGTTTCCAGGCCAGAAGCACAGTATCGATTAATGGTGATGCCAGGAACTTCTTTGCCAAGTGCTAATAGGGCGATCTGACGTCCCGTCTGAAGACCTTGTTCACCTTCAGGATTAGCACAACCTACGAGAATATCATCGACCATGGAAGGGGTTAAGCCTTCCGTATCATCAACAAGTTTGCGTATGACTGCCGCCGCCAGTTCATCTGAACGGAAATTTTTAAAAAACCCTCTGCCTGCTTTGCCGACAGCCGTTCGGTATGCTTTTACGATGTATGCGTCCATATCTTATTCTTGGGTGTGTTTGTTAAAGGACTTAGATTCGTCAAACTTCTTCAATTTCGCAATGGTTTGCCCGTTTGTAACATATGTTGGATGCGCTCCAGTGTTTTTTGTTCTCCACAAAGACTCAGAAAGGCCTCTCGTTCAATATCCAGTAAATATTGCTCAGAGACCTGCTGACGTCCACTTAGGTCACCACCGCATAAAACCCAAGCGACTTTTTGGGCAATGACTATATCATGATCGCTAGCCCATTTTCCAAGTTTTAGTTCATTGGCTGCCGTGTAAAGAACCGCAAGTCCTGCTCTGCCTAAAACAGAAATGTCTTTTCTCTGAATAGGCTGTACATATTGTTCTGCTAATGCAAGTACCTTCTCTTTTGCTTTCCGAATATTATGTTCTGCATTTATAACAACATTGTCCTTGCTGTGCTGCAAATAGCCTAAATCAAAAGCCTCATATGCAGAAGTGGAAACCGAAGCTGTAGCTATAGTTTTAAAATGTTCTATAAGTATATTCACTTCGACATCACCTGGCCTGTATGCATCGGAAACTCTTACTGCAAATTCCTTCGTACCGCCCCCTCCAGGGATAAGCCCGACACCTACCTCTACCAGGCCAATATAGCTCTCTGCTGCTACGACAGTCGCATCGCAATGCATTATCGTTTCACAGCCACCGCCAAAAACATATCCTTGTGTAGCAGCGACAACGGGTATAGCGGAATATCTACACCGCATAGTCGTCTGCTGGAAAAGATTAACAGCCATATTCAGCTCATCCCATTCCTGCTGATAGGCTAACATGGCGATCATCATCAGATTGGCTCCTACCGTAAAATTTTGAGCATGGTTGCCAATGACCAACCCTTTCCAATTCCCCTCTTCGGCTATGGTTATAGATTCATTCAAACCCTTCAAGATGCCTTCACCTATGGCATTCATCTTACTCCGAAACTCCAGACAAAGCACACCATCTCCTATATCATGCAGAACAACCTCATCGTTTTTATGTACAGGTTCTTTTTTACGTAAATAATCGAGATGTATTGTTAATTCCTGACCAGGTAACGCTACATATCCTTTGCTGATG
>JBBQMA010000209.1:0-5527 GCA_038328415.1 Chitinophagales bacterium
GTGGATGGTAAAATCTAAAAAAGTAGTTGTGCAACTGCCATTCATTTTGCATACTTCGACACACACTAAATCCTGACCTTCTAGGAGACCGGTGGTAGCCTGGTAAGTGACACAAGTTGAATCAAGAGAAGCCGATCCAAAGGCGAGAGGGGCGCAATTCGTCAGTTTGATGGTGGCTTCGGGGCCAACACCTGCAGTATCAATGCAAATTTTAATACTGCTGCCTGATGCCACACAGTGAGCGGTTGTCCGGTCATATATGCCGCCTGCTTCTTGAATAATCGGTGTAAGACCCGATTGCCTGGCTGTATGACGTTCGAGTACTGGATTGTTACTCAATGGGATCTCCTCAATCTGTGCAAAAACCCCGATTGAGGAAGTGGATACAAAAATCACTGCAAAATAAAATCCTCGGAAGCGTACGGGAAAAAGCATAAAATGGGTTTAGTGATTGGAACGAATTGATTTAAGAGTTGTTGCTCTTCACGGACAACCCTTTATTCCTCTAATTCTTCGGGCAGTTCAGGGCACCGCGCTGGCTTGGCTTGGGTCAACCAAATACTTATAGTGTCCCCTTTGTCAAGGATGAAGTCAGGTGACCAGGGAGGATCCTGCCGATAAACAAATGCCGAGAACCGATTCGTAACATTGGCATCAAGATGTACTGTCCCTAAAGTCAAACGGTTTGCCCGAAGTAAAAAGTCAGCCTGGTTAAACGTTTGACATTCCATATTTGGAATAGCAACCGACTCACTATAGTCTTTGGAAACTATTAAATCGAGCGTCCCGCCTTTAGGAATCATGACATTTTGGGCCTTCCGTTTGGCATTGATAATGGTATCGCCATTAAACAACACAGCAAGGATCATATTTGGTGGTCCCTCATCAAAAACCTGCTGTATAACTCGGGACTCAATCGCAAACCGCTGTTTAAGTGTTTTTTGTACACCATTCACTTCTTGACCATACAGGCCGGGCAAGCTGGCCAAGGGAATCAAGTCTGCCTGGAATTTCGTAACGGTAATATAAATCCGACGGTTTTCCTTGACGGTGGAACCTGGAAGAGGGTTTTGTGCCAAAATTAGTCCACCCGGCTTCCCAACAACAAAGACACTGTCTTCCATGACCATCCGGAGATCCTTGCTTCGTGCATCCTTTTCGGCATCAGTGACCAGGGTGCCGATATAATTTTCAACGACCAACTTTTGACCATGATGGGTGTAACATCGAAGCCACCATATCACAAAAAGAAGCAAGAACAACACAGATCCGACTACAGCGAGTAAGTTGTTTAGAAATAGAGCTGACTTTATAAAATGGAGGAAGCTGTCAGCCGCCTTTTTTACTCGTTCAGACATGCTGGCTCGTGGTGCGTCCATGGAAACTGTATTCTAATATTTGATCAATAAAATGGTAAGGCGTATAACCGTTTAGTGCAGCCTGATGAAATATACAAGTAGCCGGCGTCATGCCTGGCAATGAATTCACTTCGATAATCCAGGTTTCTACCATTCCATCAGCAAAGATCTTAACAAAAGCATCAATGCGCGAATATCCGGTCACTCCCAGTATCCTGGCTGCCTTTTCTAAATCCTTACGTACAGCCTCAGAGATCCGTTTAGACTGATTGATATCCCGGCTGAATCGCGCCGGAGTGATGTTTTGTCCCTCTCCCGCCAAAAATTTCTCCTCTAGGGATAAGACTTCTCCACCGGATAAGGCTTCTGAGGGTTCAAACACTTCATACTGCAAATGACCAGCCTCCCAATGGGTGACCAGGCCACATGTGATTTCCAGAAAATGTAAAGCGTCTCCCTTCCGAATAAGTGTTTCAAATAAAATTTGCTCTTTGCGAGGAAACTCTTCTTTTGGTTTTAGTCGTAGAATACTCTGAAGGGCGTCAGATACCATTTCTTCTTCTCTGTAGAGTGCCGCTGCAAACGCTTCAAGTTCAAATCTGTTGTAAATTATTTTAACCGCTGAACTGCAACCGTCATCTACAGGCTTGCCGATGAATGGATACGCAAATCGCTGCTCAATCTCATTCAACCATTCCGTTTTGTCTTCCAACCAGGATTTCTTGCGGGCTACCAATTGATCAGCAACGTTATAGCCATTTTGTCGGAGGGTTTGCAGTGTGCGGTATTTGTCGATAGTGACTTGAGAAGATGGTACGTCAGATCCATTATAGGGGAGTCCTACGGCTTCAAGATATCCTTGTACCTCGCCATCTTCTCCAGGCCGCCCATGGAGTGCAATGAAGACTCCTTTAACCTCCTGAGCCAATTGGTCATAGGTGAGCTTTCTTGGCCGGAGTGTGGCAGACAGATACGTGTATTTATCTGTTAGTGAAGCACATTGTTGCCGAATACCTGCGATTACTGGATGGGTTTGATCATGGATGACCTTGTCGCGAATATCATCTGCATTATCCTTCAAGAGCAGGTTTACAGGCAGGATGTAAAGCTCGTGCGCACCTTGACCGCCGGTTAGGAAGACAGGCACTGGTTCATATTTATCTGAAGAAGCCAATTTCTCATAAATATTACGACCGCTCTCAATACTTATATGCCGCTCCGAACTATAACCTCCCAGTAAAACAGCTATTTTTTTTCGGCTACCCGCCGAAAACTTTTCGGCTGTGATGGCCTGGTCTAATTGCTGAAGAATATTTGCCCACTTAGGCAATCGCAATGATTGGGAAAGGCGTTCCTGCAATGAACTGCGTAGAATATATGTCAAAAATTGAGATGGGTTGAGACCGATTTCTGCTGCCTGATGGAAAAAGAAGGAAGAAGGCATCATTCCCGAGGTCGTATTTGGATCATTCAGGAAGACAGCACCGTCCGCGAGAAAAAAACCGTCAATGCGGGCATAAACCTGAAATTCCAGGTAGTGAAAAAGTTGCTCACATGCTGTGCGGATGGACTGAATATCCTTTTCTGGAAGATGGATTGGTGTTTCTTTACGCGACAATCCCGGGAGGTACTTACTGCGATAATCAAATATTTCCCCTCCTTTGATAATCTGAGTTGGAGGCAATGCTACGGCTTTGCCATCTTCTGTCCGGATAACGATACAGGAGAATTCTTTGCCCTCAATGAATCCTTCTAACAAAACGGACCGCTCTTGATCCAGACTTTCGATAACCCAGGTATCGGCTCCTCCTTCATTAACAAGCGATAGGAACTGTTCAGGATGATCGATCCGGACATCATTTAACAATAGTGGAAACCCGCTTCCTTCACGAATGTCGGCAATTAATTTTACCTGGTTTACCCGCTCCTCCGACGTCCACTTCCGCCAAGTCTCTGCAGCCAGTTTCCAACGGAAAAAGGCTTTATCGATAGCTTCGATAAACACCTGAGGATCAAGCAAAGGAATGATTGAAACCCCAATGGATGAGCCCTGGTTGGCCGGGCGTATAACTACCTTGTCGCCAAAGACACGGCATGCTTCCTGATAAAACAGTAAAGGATTTTTTTCCAACCAATCCGCCCTGGAGATAGTAGAGTAGGCCGGTCCGTGAAAACCGCCGGCATGCATCAATTTTTTTTGAAAACTTTTATCCATACCTATTGCACTGGCACGAATACCACTACCGGTATATGGAATATCCAGACTTTCTAAAACGCCTTGGATCTGACCATCTTCACCAAATTGGCCGTGCAATGCCAGGAAGGCAACATCAATTAATCCTTCAAGGTCTGACCATTGACGCTGTTTTCCAACCTGATTCGCAACATCAACTATAGAAAAACCGGTCGTTTGGAGCAAAGACTCTATATATATCTGAAAGCCATTGGGGCTATTAGGTAACACCTCTGCAGGGGGATAAAAGTCCCGGATAGTCCCCTTGTAAATGTGTCGCCAGTCAAGCTCAATGAGGTTTAATGCACTGTCCACGAAAAATAAAACGGGATTGAATAAACGCTTATTCAGGTTGTCAAAAACGGTGCGCCCGCCGGCAAAACTGATCTCCCGCTCACGGGAAGGTCCGCCAAAAAAAATGCCAACCCTGATCATTGAATGGGTAGTGTGGATCATGCTGCGGCAAAAATAGCAAAAGCCACGCTGTAGCAGGTATTTCCAGCAAGGGAAGATGTTGTCATTATCATTTGTAGTGTTGACTTGACATTTAATAAAGGGTTTATTTTGAAGATTTGAGGAAAAAGAACAAGGCTTGGACTGTCTAAATTAGTGTTAACACAACACCAGATAGCTTCTTTCCTAGATTTTTGCTCCTTGAGGTGCCTTATGCAATTAATAGGGACTTTCTGGCGAAATGGCCATGTTTTGAAGATTAAAGTGGTTTAGGGGCTTTAGGCTAAAAAGCATTGCAAACATTGTGTCCTTTTCTTCCTGCTCAATGGGGAAAATCAGGTAACATTCGTTTACTGTTTTAATTAGCAGTCTTAAGATAAATCTTCTTACACCTTCCGCATGTTTTTCATACAGACATTTTATGAAAATAACATACGGACCTTGAGTAAGTAGCGCCTGCTTTAACATTTCTTAAATACAAAAGATCATTCTGAACGTGTCAGTTTATCAAAAGAGACTGGCTTTTGACGCCTACCCTAAGCAAGTCAAACCTTTCAAAACGGACTATTTATTTTGTCACAACTACGCGTTGAATGGCTCTGCCGGATGCTAAGTTAACAGTAATAATATAAATCCCTGCTGGCAAACCGGCAACATCAATACTCACCTGACTTGGTCCGAAGGTTGATAGCCGTGCAGCTACGACCTGGCCCAAACTGTTGTACAAAATCACCTCATTGGTGTTGATTACCTGATTGGCTATTCCCAACCTAACCTGGTCCCTGGCAGGGTTTGGGGTAATGGTCAGGTGCAATTCCTGGTCCACAGGTGAACTTATACTAACTGAATTGTCCCTTTTAATAGGATAGCTGCTTATTCCAAGCCATCCACCTTGTCCATCTTCGACCGTAAACAGGAAGGAATCGAAACCTTCTTTTTGTGGATTAGCTTCATAGGTCAATAACCCATCATACAAATCCTGTTGTGTAAACTGGTCTCCTCTTTCCAGAAGCTGACCGCTGCGCCTTAGTATACCTTCTGATGGCTCCTTGACAAGGGAAAAGGTCAATTCCCAAGGAAAGCTTTCCTGATCGTCAGCAAGTAGTAAGGAATTCGTGATCTCCCGCACAGTGCCCGGAGCAATAAACAAAGTATCTCTTCGGACCAGGAAAGGATTGTTAATCGCGAAATCTGAACATAGGCTCAACGTCCAACTGGACAATTTTCCACCGCCACCAGTAGCCACATCTTCAATCGTTAGGGTCCAATCTCCTTTGATGTTTTCACCGGTCAGATTGGCTAGTGGATCCTCACTTTTATAGATTTGGGCATTGTCCGGTGGACAAGCAAATGGGACCAGCGACTCATCAGTGAAGCCCATGTCAATATTGCCAGCGATAAAAAAACAATCTCCTGCAAATAACCGGGCTGTTTTTCCTGTAGGGCTTTTTAAGGTCGCACGCAACTGTCCTATATTTTGATG
>JBBQMA010000210.1:0-5526 GCA_038328415.1 Chitinophagales bacterium
TCGCCAAAGGCAGAGATAAAATGTTTGACCCGACCGGTTACTTTGAGCCGGTAAGGATTTAGCGAAATAAAAGATACGGTATCGCCGATGCTATAGCCCCAAAGTCCTGCATTGGAATTGATAATCAGGGCATAGTCCACCCCACACTCCACCTCGGCCAGCCGCAATCTTCGCGGGTTGGCTGCATGTACTTCCTGGAGGGGCACAAATTCAAAAAAGAGCCCTGAATTTACATTGAGCAACAACCCGTCATCGCCGGGTATATCCTGAAAAGCAATGAACCCTTCCGAAGCGGGGTAGGTCTCTACGGTGTGCAATGGACCGCCAACCAGTTCCTCCAGTCGGGCCCGATATGGAGAGAAGTTGACTCCGCCGTAGACGAAGACGCTGAAATTGGGAAATAATTCGCTGATGGTCGATTTGCCGCTTTTGGCGAGGAGTCGCTCATAATACATTTGTACCCAGGGAGGAATACCGCTGATCAGCCGCAAATCCTGATGCACTGTTTCATTGGCAATGGCTTCTACTTTTTCCTCCCAATCGTCGATGCAATTGGTAACATAAGATGGCAATTGGTTGGTGCGCACCCATTTTGGCACTTCATGATTGACAATGCCAGAAAGGCGCCCTGTAAGGATGCCCCCGACCTTCTCCATTTCCGGGCTACCCGACAAGAAGATCATTTTGCCATCAAAAAACTGAAAGTTTCCTGTTTTGACGGCATAATTAAATAGTGCATTCCGGGCCGTATTAAAATGGTTGGGCATACTGTCCGGCGTCAGGGGAATATATTTTGCACCCGAGGTGGTGCCGGATGTTTTGGCGAAATATTTAGGCAATCCAGGCCAAAGCACATTGCGCTCACCTTTTTTAATGCGCTCCACATAAGGCTTCAATTCTTCATAATCCCTAAGGGGCACGCGCTCCGTAAAATCCTTATAGGATCGGATACGATCAAAACCATGGTCCTTCCCAAAGGCCGTGAGGCTACCATTTTTAATAAGTGTATTAAAGATCGTATCCTGACAGGCTAAGGCATTTGCTGACCAGCGTGCAATGTCACGAGCTATATTTCGTGCAAACGGTTGAATAAGTAGTGATCGCCATCCCATACTGCAAATGTAAGTGATCCTGATGACTGGCCACCATGGTATTCAATATACGATTCACCGATTCAGGCAAATAAGCATCACACCAACTGATTTAAATCCCGGGAAAGGCGGTGCAGGATCATCAGTAGCGGACTAAAATTGATGTCTATCTTGTGTCATGGAATCAGCAGAAATTACACCTGTTCCACCCTATCGGCTGGGTCTGGTTTTATCGGGAGGCGGAATGCGCGGTGCGGCCCATATAGGTGTGCTCAAGGCATTTGAGGAACTGGGTATTTGGGTAGACGCCATTTCCGGCACAAGTGCGGGGGCCTTGGTCGGTGCCTTGTATGCCGGAGGCTTTCCTCCCGGGGAAATTTTGTCACTTTTCAAAGACACGCCCCTATTCCGATTGAGTAATTTAACCTGGAAAAAACCGGGATTGGTCAATACCGATCACTTAATAAAGGTACTGCGCAGGTTTTTTCCCAAGGATGATTTTGCGGACTTGCTAAAGCCCCTTTTCATCACGGCAACAGACCTGATGAAGGCAAATGAGGTTTGTTTCCATGAGGGTCCGCTGATCAAGCCCATCCTTGCTTCATCGGCATTTCCTGTGCTATTTACGCCGGTGCAATTTGATGGCCGGATTTATGTGGATGGTGGTATTTTGAATAATTTTCCGGTGGAACCATTAGAAGGAAAATGCCATAAGATAGTAGGCAGTTTTGTACATGTCCTGGAGGAGCTGCATACGAATGAAATTACAAGCAGCCTGCGGCTGATGCACCGGGCCTATGACATTGTTACGATCAGAGATTCCATGGCCAAATTTGACCGATGCGATCTGGTGCTAAACCCTCAGGAACTAAAAGAATATTATCTTTTTGATATGCGCCATGCCGATGAGATTTATGAAATCGGATACCGGGCGGCCATGAAGGAAGCCATGAAGCTCAAGCGTCTGTATGAGGAAGCGTGCAGTAGGGCTTAGTTGACTTTAATTCCGTCAAAGATTTCAGATAGACCACCGGGCTTGTGGACTTCAAACTGGATGCTGTCATTGCGGATTGTCACTTCCAGGGAAAGGTATCCTTTGGTCACCAGGCCGAGCGAATCCGGGGCATCATAAAAATAGCCTTCCGCATCCGGTTTATATATAAAGCCAGCCGTAGTATACCCGCCGCCTGCTTCCCATACTTCATGGGTCACGGTCGTTGTCGTATAACTTCCGAAGGGACTACCGGGCAAGAGGTCCACCTTTTGGGATAAGCCAGTATAATAGCCGCAGACCCCACAGGAAATTTCTTTAGTGCAGCCGGCGTTCAGCAGGAGGATCAAGGTAGTCATCAGGAATAAGCGGATCATAGGGCGAACGGGTTTGTGCAGGCTAATATACAGTGTTATTTCGGTTCGAAACGTCCACAAATATCATTTCTTAGAAATCACATTTGTAGAGGTTTCGAAACACTGGTTAAATATTGTTAATTTTACTTCAAATTAGCATTAAATGAAAAAGATCTTGAAATGGGCATTGGGAATTCTGATCGGCATCCTAATCTTTACCATCTATTGGAACTACTTCAACACTTACAGTGAAGGTAACCGAGCTGGAATTCTACAAAAATTTTCCAAAAAAGGAAATATATTCAAAACGTATGAAGGTGAATTGATCATGAGTAGCATTTCCAGCACAAACAATGTTGCCTTAGCTTCTGAAAAATTTTTCTTCTCTGTCAAGAATGACAGTATTGCAAATGACCTATTTGAACTTGAAGGCAAAAAAGTTACATTGCATTATATACAAAAAAGAAAGCACCTTCCTTGGAATGGAAAAACAAATTACTATGTAGTCGGTTTGAAGCAGGAGGAAGTTGATTAGATGACGACTACAGGTCATTTCTCATTTATCGGGATTTAAGTTCCTTTTTCAGTGCGAATACTTCATCACGGAACCGGGCGGCGGAAATAAAATCATACT
The DNA here is from genome assembly GCA_038328415.1 of Chitinophagales bacterium. Classification (GTDB taxonomy): domain Bacteria; phylum Bacteroidota; class Bacteroidia; order Chitinophagales; family Saprospiraceae; genus JAGNXB01. The sequence continues at coordinate 3,073 of JBBQMA010000210.1, forward strand.
CTTTAGCGGCCTTCTTCATATTGGCTTCCGTATTTGCGATCATGCGCTCCAGTTGATCGCGTGTGGCCATATGGACCACAGGATCTGCGGCTACACTTGGCTCTTCGGGTTCGAGGTAGGCGTTTGATTTTTTGCCCCGAATATCGAGGATGGATTTTTGGGCCAGTATTTCCTCCCTTGTACGGCTCACTGTAGTCGGCACGATGCCGTGTTTTTCATTGTAGGCGATCTGGATGGAGCGTCGGCGATTGGTTTCTTCAATGGTTTTTTTCATTGAATTGGTCACCTTGTCCGCATAAAAAATAACAAGCCCGTTAGAATTCCTGGCTGCCCGTCCTGCCGTTTGCGTGAGGGAACGATCATTGCGGAGGAAGCCTTCTTTATCTGCATCCAGGATAGCCACCAGGCTCACCTCAGGCAGGTCGAGCCCCTCGCGAAGGAGATTTACACCTACTAGTACATCGAATCCACCCAATCGCAGGTCGCGCAAAATTTCTACCCGCTCCATCGTATCTACCTCGGAGTGGATATATCGGCACTTGATATCCAGCTTGATCAAATAGGCACTCAACTCCTCAGCCATACGTTTGGTCAGCGTCGTTACCAGGGTGCGTTCATTGCGTTTTACCCGCTCACTGATTTCATCGAGGAGATCATCAATCTGATTGATGCTCGGGCGCACATCAATCGGCGGATCAAGAAGGCCAGTAGGTCGTATCAGTTGCTCCACCAGCACGCCGCCGGTTTGCTCGAGTTCGTAATCACCCGGTGTGGCACTGACATAAACCACCTGGTGCACCATGGTCTCAAATTCATCAAAACTCAGCGGCCGGTTATCCAGGGCGGATGCCAGCCGGAATCCATAACTGACCAAATTGATTTTGCGCGCCCGGTCGCCACCCCACATACCCCGTACCTGGGGGATGGTCACGTGACTTTCATCGATGATCATCAGGAAGTCCTCCGGAAAATAATCCAGCAAGCAAAAGGGGCGAGTGCCGGGATCTCGCCCATCAAAAAACCGGCTGTAATTTTCAACGCCACTGCAATATCCGAGTTCGCGCATCATTTCCAGATCAAAACTGATGCGTTCCTTGATGCGGCGGGCTTCAATAAATCGCCGCTCGCTCAAGAAATATTGTTCCTGCTTGTAGAGTTCGTCTTCAATTTCGCGAATGATGCCGTGTATCCGTCCTTTCGGTGCCACGTAGAGATTGGCGGGAAAGATGGCGGCGTGTTCGATGGCTTCAATCCGTTTTCCGGAGGCAATCTCCAGCGTTTCGATGCTTTCAATTTCGTCGCCGAAAAACGTAATGCGGTACCCAAAGTCGACATAGGGCAGATTAATATCTACGGTATCCCCACGGACTCGGAAAGTAGCACGCTCCAGGGCAACCTCCGTACGGCTGTAAAGGATTTCCACCAGGCTGTACAAAAAGGCATTGCGCCCGATATGCTGACCCTTATAAAGCCGGATGATTCCACTCTTATAGTCTTCCGGATTTCCCATACCGTAAATGCAGGAAACGGATGCGACGATGATCACATCGCGTCTACCGGACAGGAGGGATGATGTAGCACGGAGCCGCAGCTTGTCGACCTCCTGATTAATCTGAAGGTCCTTTTCGATATACGTATCGGTCGTGGATATATAGGCTTCCGGCTGGTAGTAGTCATAATAAGAAACGAAGTATTCCACGGCATTGTCGGGGAAAAATTCCCGGAATTCACCGTAGAGCTGGGCTGTCAGTGTTTTATTGTGGGTCAGCACCAGTGTAGGCCGGTTGAGCTCGGCAATGACATTGGCTACGGTAAAGGTTTTACCGGAACCGGTAACCCCCAGCAGTACCTGTGCGCGATCGCCATCATTTATCCCACGGATGAGTTGATTTATAGCCGTCGGTTGATCACCAGTGGGCTGGAAACGGGAAACGAGCTGGAAGGCCATGGGACAAAGATAAGGGAAAGTAGAAATGACATTTGTGGACCGCGATATTATTGTGAAAGCGGTTTTCCAGCTTCCAATATTTTAACCATCGATTCCATTGATTTTCGGTTGAGCTCGTCTGGTGCCTGACCCAGAGCAATGCGTGCATGTTCGAGGGCTTTTTTTACATTTCCCGTCCCGGAATATCCACGCATCAAGCCGACATGCGTAGGCCAAAGGTCACCGTATTTTTTAAAATTCGTTTCAAAAATAGTCAGGGCTTCAGCGTATTTTTTTTCATTTATTAATTGACGACCATAGGCGTGTATTTCTAGTACCGATCCGTTCTCCATTGCTTCGCTGGTTAAACCTTGTGCTTCAGTTTCCCGTCCTAATTTTTTGAGAATCCCGGCTTTTATATTTAATGCTGTAAAGGTTCGTCCATTTCCCAATCCTGGTTCGGTGGCACGGTTAATCCAATCCAAGGCTTCCTCCATATTGACATCATTAGCCAGACACCATTGTGC